>NZ_JTJP01000047.1:0-68879 GCF_001678575.1 Gallibacterium genomosp. 1 | reverse complement strand
CAACAAAATTGTCCACATGACATAGTTTTTGATAGATCAGCAACAATTTTGTCTACTATGCCAAAAATTATTTACCATCCCACGCTTTTAATGCTGCATCACGAATTTTGAGCTTTTCAGAAGCAGATTTTTTGAAATAGTCAGGGGCTAAACCGCTCTCCCAGTCACCGTAATTCGGGTTCGGCAATACAATATACTGCTTACCGAATTTGCTTTCATTTTCGGCAACAAATTGACGGCGTTCCGCATTCGGTTTGTGATAAGTTGCATCACCGTAGTCATTAAGGTTGTCACCGACATACATAACGATTTCATAGCCCATTTTTTCGATTTCGGCAAAACGTGCTGATTTTGCAGATTTATCTTTTTTCAATAATAGGGTTTTATCATTGACCCCTGTGAACCCGAGGCGTTTCATATCATCAATGGTAGCTACTTTTTCATTACTGTCTTTACGGTTTGAGACATAGAACATTGTACCGCCGTGGCTGTTCACATAATTAGCGAATTCCACTGCACCGGGAACGGCAGCACTTTGGCGAGCATTTACCCATTTTGTCCACACTTTACTGCTGTAAGGCTGTAAATTTTTTGCCTGCCAAGCGGCGTGAGCACTGTTATCGATTAATGTTTCATCCAAATCGGAAACCACCGCTTTTTTCTTACCTTTGTGTACTTTGGCTTTATCAAAGCTGATTTTTGCAATATTAAAGGCTTGGTATGCCAATGCTTGATATTCGCCGGATTGTTGTACCCAGTTAACTGCAAAAGTGGTTTGATCAACCAAACGTTGAGCCGCCTGTTGTTCCGTATTTTGTTGGGTGCTACAAGCAGATAAAGCCAATGCTGCAGAAATAGCCAAAATACTCAATTTTAATGTTCTCATTGTTCTCTCCTTGACGTTTTTTATGATAATGAGGTTTAGTATTTTACTCTAATCTTGTTTTATAATTAGCGAGGAATTTGTGACATAGCTCACAAAATCTATGATTAGTTGCTATTATTGCGACTTATTTGGTTATGATGAGTCGAATTATTTATCCATTTAATGAGGAAATTATGAAAAAAAGTACCTTAATTGTTATTTTAGTTGCAATTGTGCTTGGCTTTACCGTGATGGGAAGTTACAACGGATTAGTACAGGCGGAAGAGGATATTGATTCTGTTTGGGCGAATGTAGAATCACAATATCAACGTCGTGCCGATTTAATCCCGAATTTAGTGAATACGGTAAAAGGTCAGGCAAATTTTGAGAAAGAAACGCTAACCGGTGTGGTAGAAGCGCGTGCGAAAGCAACCCAGATAAAAATTGATCCTGCCAATATGACAGCAGAACAGTTAGCGCAATTCCAAGCGCAACAAAATCAAGTCGGTTCAGCGTTGTCTCGTTTATTGGCAACAGTTGAAAATTATCCGCAATTAAAAGCCAATGAAGGCTTTTTAACATTGCAAACCCAATTGGAAGGCACTGAAAATCGAATTAATGTTGCGCGTAATAACTTCAATGAAGCGGCTAAAAGTTACAATAAAAAAATTCGTACATTCCCAACAAAATTGGTGGCAATGTTATTCGGTTTTAATGAAAAACCTTATTTCAAAGCAGATGCCGGCGCCGAAAAAGCACCTGTAGTCAATTTTAATTAATTAGGAACAGTGATGTCATTATTTAGCCAACCTATTCAAAAATCGGTGATCGAACAGGCGATTGCCGATTTGGAAAAGAAAACATCGGCAGAATTACGCGTTTATGTTGAACGAAAAAAATCGGATGCAGGTCGGAGTGCATTGCAGCAGGCAACATTTCTATTTCAGCAGTTGGAAATGGAAAAAACAGCATTACGTAATGGGGTGTTGATTTATCTTGCTTTGCAATCTAAACAGTGTGCGATTGTTGGCGATCAGGGAATAGATCAATATGTTGAGGCAGATTTCTGGAAGCGTGCTTGTGATTTGATTGTCGAGCAGGCAAAACAGAAACAATATACCCAAGGAATTGTTAATGCGATAGCAATGATTGGCGAGCGTTTGGCTCAATATTTCCCTTATCAAGAAGATGATAAAAATGAATTACCGAATGAAGTGGTGATTAAATGAAAAAATATGCTTTTTGTCTGTTCTTTTGTCTATTTTTCATTAAATTTGCCTTTGCCACGAGTTATCCGCCACCGCCGCAACCATTTCGGTATTTGAATGATTACACGCATACTTTGACCGAAAAACAGCAACAAACAATTGAGCAACAGCTGATTAACTATAGTCAGAAAACTAGCTCACAAATTGCAGTGGTGATGATTCCGTCAACCAATGGTATTGAGATTGCTGATTATGCGTTTACGCTTGGTGATCGTTGGGGAATTGGCAGAAAACAGCTTAATAATGGCGTATTGATGCTGATTGCTAAAAATGATCGCAAAATTTTTATTGCAACTGGGCAAGGCTTGGAAGGTGCGTTGCCAGATGCTTTTTTAGGTAAAGTGATTAGGCAGGTTATTACGCCGGCTTTTCGTGAAAATCGCTATGCTACTGGTATTGCACAAGGGCTAAATTATATTATGGCAGCGAGTCAGGGAGAGTTTAAACCTGAACAACTGCAAGAGCCGGAACGTCACGATTATATTCCTTTGTTGATGGTGGCATTTTTCTTTTTAGTAGTATTTTTAAGTGAGTACCATAAACGTAAAACTTATATCAGCCCTCGTTCCCGTCATTATCGACCGGGTAATATTTATATCGGTGGCGATCCGTTTGATCATCACAATGGCGGTGGTTTTGGCGGCGGAAACAGCGGTGGTTTCGGTGGCGGTGGCTTTGGTGGTGGCGGTGCTGGTGGCAGTTGGTAACCAATATGAGTGAGATTGGTTTATAGTGATGCTTATGTTACAATCCCGTCACTTTTTATCCCATTTTAATTGAGGTCAAATAATGGAAACTATTGAAAGAATTAAACAACAAATTAGTGAAAATCCTATTCTTATCTATATGAAAGGTTCACCAAAATTCCCATCTTGCGGATTTTCGGCGAGAGCGGTGGAGGTGTTGATGAATTGCCAAGTGCCTTTCGGCTATGTTGATATTTTGCAACATCCTGATATTCGTGCTGAGCTACCAAAATATGCAAATTGGCCAACTTTCCCACAACTTTGGGTAGAAGGTGAATTAATCGGCGGTTGCGATATTATGTTGGAAATGTTCCAAAAAGGCGAATTACAATCGCTATTAAAGGAAACAGCGGCTAAACACGCTGAAAGTGAACAAGCTTAATTTTATTTTGCCCTCTAAATGATGAGGGCAATTTTTTATCTGCAAGGCATAAAAAATGGTTATGCTTGCTATTTTAAATTTAAATAGGGAAAACAATGCAAAAAAATCTGACTTTCTACTTTTTACGTCACGGACGTACAGAATGGAATGAAAAGGGGTTACTTCAAGGGCAGGGCAATTCGGCATTAACGGAAGCAGGTGTTGTTGGGGCATTGGCTGCTGGCAAGGCATTAGAACAGGTACCTTTTGTGGCGGCTTATTCTAGTTGTTTACAACGAACCATTGACACCGCGCGTTACGTGATAGGAACGCGACCAATTCCATTGTTTCAACATCAAGGATTAAATGAGCAGTTTTTTGGAAAATGGGAAGGTATTCAAATTGATGAAATTCGTGCTTCGCAAGCATTCCAAAATTTAGTCAAATATCCGAAAGCGTATGATCAAAATATTGAGCAGTATAATCAAGGTGAGCCGTTTGCAAAATTGGCTGAACGATCATATAAAGCGATTCAGGATATTATTCAAGTGCATCAACAAGGTAATATTTTGATTGTTTCTCACGGACATACATTACGGTTATTGTTGTCGTTATTAGGTGGGCATCGTTGGCAGGATCACCGTAAGGACGGTGTGAGTGTGAGTTTGGCAAATTGCAGTATCAGTATTTTTAATTATCAACAATTAGCAGAGCAACAATCGTTTCAATTAGTGCAAATGAATGGCACGGATCACTTACCACAAGTGTAAATAGCAAAAATTGATCGCTGATTCTAAGTGTAAAAATTCATCTGCCGGCTATTTTTAATGCGGTAAAAATGATAAAAGCGATCAATTTGGAGAAAGTTGAAGAATTCCCATAATTAGCACTACGCAAACGTGTTCTTTTTTTGTAGAATATACGCCGTTTTACGCCACAGAGAGTTTACAATGATCGATTATATTATTATTGGCATTATTTCTTTTTCGATAATTATTAGCTTATTTCGTGGATTTGTTCGAGAAGTTTTATCTTTAGCCAGTTGGTTGATAGCTTTTTTTATCTCCAGTCATTTTTATCCTTACTTAGCCGCGTTTTTCCAGCAAATAGAATCAGAATATCTACGCAATGGTACGGCAATTGTTATTCTTTTTATTGTTACATTAATTGTTTGTAGTTTAATCAATTACATTATTTCAAAACTGGTTGAAAAGACAGGATTAAGTGGTACGGATCGCGTTCTGGGTGCGTGTTTCGGCTTATTACGAGGGGTATTGATTATTGCAGCAATGTTGTTCTTTTTGGATACCTTTACGAATTTCAGTCAGAGTGAATGGTGGAAAGCATCAAAATTGATTCCACATTTCGGATTTGTGGTTGATTGGTTTTTCCACCAGTTACAGCTTCACTCAAGTTTCATTAAAATTTCGTTCGTGACTGAAAGCCTACCGTTCACGGTGGTATAACGGTTTCACTTGGAAAGTTTTGCTTTTTCCAAGTCAGAGCAGTTCATAGCACAATGTTTATCGTTGTTCTGTGGATTGAAAATAACTAACTTACTTCATCATAGAGGAAAAAATAATGTGCGGTATCGTGGGAATTTTGGGGTATTCAACTGTTAATCAATCAATTTATGATGCGTTAATCGTATTACAACATCGTGGACAGGATGCCGCAGGAATTGTAACCGTAGATGAGGAAAACCGTTTTCGTTTGCGTAAAGCGAACGGTTTAGTAAGTGATGTGATTCAACAAAAACATATGTTGCGTTTGCAAGGTTGTGCCGGTTTGGGGCACGTTCGCTATCCGACTGCTGGTAGTTCAAGTGTTTCAGAGGCGCAACCTTTTTATGTTAATTCACCTTACGGACTGACTTTGGTGCATAACGGCAATTTAACTAATGCCGATAAGTTGAAAGAAAAATTATTTCGCCTTGCCCGTCGACACGTTAATACCAATTCCGATTCAGAATTATTACTCAATATTTTGGCGTATCATCTAGAACAAATTAATAAACACGATTTAGATGAAGACGATATTTTTTATGCTATTCAGCGTACACACAAAGATATTCGAGGTGGCTATGCTTGTGTAGCAATGGTAATTGGTCACGGAATGATCGCTTTCCGTGATCCATTCGGTATTCGACCTTTGGTTTTAGGTAAGCGTGAAGATCAGGGAAAAACAGAATATATGTTTGCATCCGAAACAGTGGCTCTGGATGCGGTAGGGTTTGAATTTGTGCGTGATGTTAATCCGGGTGAAGCGATTTATGTAACATTTGATGGCAAACTTTATTCAAAACAGTGTGCAGACAATGCAAAATTATCACCTTGTATTTTTGAGTTCGTCTATTTTGCTCGTCCTGATTCTTATATTGATGGCGTTTCTGTTTATGCAGCTCGAGTGCATATGGGGGAATATCTCGGACGTAAAATTGCTACCGAATGGAGTGATATTTTGGCGGATATTGATGTGATTATTCCTGTACCAGAAACCTCTAATGATATTGCGTTGCGAATTGCTAATGTGTTGAATAAACCGTATCGTCAAGGCTTTGTGAAAAACCGTTATGTTGGTCGTACTTTTATTATGCCGGGACAAACACAGCGCCGTAATTCGGTAAAACGTAAATTGAATACTATTTCTTCTGAATTTAAAGGAAAAAATGTGTTATTGGTGGATGACTCTATCGTGCGCGGTACGACTTCTGAACAAATTGTGGAAATGGCAAGAGCAGCAGGAGCGAATAAAGTTTATTTTGCTTCGGCAGCGCCGGAAATTCGTTATCCGAATGTTTATGGTATTGATATGCCAACATCACACGAATTGATAGCTTATGGACATACTGTTGATGAAATTGCAAAATTGATCGGTGTTGATAAATTGATTTATCAGGATCTTTCTGCGTTGGAACAATCTGTACGCCAAGAAAATCCGGCAATCGAAAGTTTTGATGACTCTGTGTTTACCGGTGAATATATTACTGGTGATATTACGCAAGAATATTTAGATAAAATTGCACAAATGCGTAGTGATGGCAGTAAAAAACGTCAGGAAAGTGAAGCAAGTAATTTAGAAATTTATAATGAATAGGATTGTGGATTAAGTTTCTGCGTTCCCATTTTGTCAAACTCCTCAGTGGTTTAGCTACTAAGGAGTTTTTCTATCTATATAGTTGATCTATTTTTGAGAAAGGTTATAACAAAAATGATAAAAAATATAAAGAAATTGACTGTAACTGCTATGGTATCTTTAATTTTGGTTGGTTGTTCATCTTCACAACAACATAGCGCTTCTGGAAGTAATAATAGAACATCTTATGAGCAGTTAGGTGCAGTTTATAAAGGCCGAACTTTTATGCGAATGCCACTAACTTCAGTTGGGATAGTGGAAAATCAAAGTGCAGTGGTTAATCAAGGCGATTTCCTAACGCAATTAAGCATTATCTCCAGTACATCGCCTCGATTGAGTGCAAAATATCAATCTACTTATGAGAAGGTAACAAATTGGGTTTTAGCTGGTGCGGATGTATCGCAACTTAATCAGTTTGGTATTGGCATTCAAAAAATGGCAGGGCAGGACGGTTATCAAAACGTGTTGATGACAGGGTATTATTCACCAGTTATTCACGCTCGTCGTTCACCACAAGGTAAATATCAGCACCCAATTTATGCAATGCCAAAATATAAACGTTTTTCTCGGTCGCAAATTTATGCTGGTGCGTTAAAAGGGAAAGGCTTGGAGCTGGCTTATAGCGATTCTATGCTAGATAACTTTTTGTTAGGTGTTCAAGGCAGTGGGTATATTGATTTCGGTGAAAATAATCTTAACTATTTTGCTTATGCTGGGCAAAATGGTTTCCCTTATACCAGTGTCGGTCGTCTGTTAGTTGAAGATGGCGAAATCCCGAAAGAAAAAATGTCGGTACAGGCAATTAAAGATTGGGCAGCACGCAATCCAAATCGTTTGCAAGGATTGTTAGAGCGAAATCTCTCTTATGTTTTTTTCAAGAATGTGCCGAATGGCAAAGTTAAAGGTTCTGCCGGTATTCCACTAGTGCCGTTAGCTTCTGTTGCTTCAGATCGTAGCTTAATTCCTTCAGGCAGCGTATTATTAGTGGAAATGCCAGAAATTGATAACGATGGAAATTGGATTGGAAAACATCAATTGCGATTAATGGTGGCATTGGATGTCGGTGGAGCGGTGAAAGGACAACATTTTGACCTTTATCAAGGTATAGGTGATAGAGCAGGACATATTGCCGGATTATTAAAACATTATGGACGAGTTTGGGTATTGAATTAATGGCAAGAGTAGATAATTTTGAACAGCGATTCGGCGGCATTGGCAGATTATATGGTGAGCAGGCGTTACAGCGATTACGTCAGGCACATATTTGTGTAGTCGGGATTGGTGGTGTTGGTTCTTGGGCTGTGGAAGCATTAGCTCGTTCTGGAATCGGTAAATTGACGTTGATAGATATGGATGATATTTGCGTGACTAACATTAATCGTCAAATTCACGCTTTGACTGAAACGGTTGGTCAGCTAAAAACGGAAGTGATGAAATTACGTGCATTATCGATTAATCCGCAAATTGAGGTAGAAATTATTGATGATTTTTTAACGGAAGAGAATATCGACCGATATTTGAATCATAATTATGATTATGTGATTGATGCAATTGACAGTGTTAAAGTTAAAGCGGCGTTGTTAGCTTATTGTAAACGCCAGAAAATTAAAGTGATAACTACTGGTGGTGCAGGTGGTCAGACCGACCCGAGTCAAATTCAAATCAAGGATTTAAGTCGGACTATTCAAGATCCGTTAGCCGCAAAAGTGCGTTATTTATTGCGTAAACAGTATGGATTTACGGACAATCCTCAGCGAAAATTCGGTATTGATTGTGTTTTTTCTACTCAACCACTTATTTTCCCACAAGTCGGTACGGAATGTAGTGCGTCAGCTACGATGAATTGTAGTAACGGCTTTGGAGCGGCAACAATGATTACCGCCACATTCGGTTTTTTTGCCGTTTCAAGAGTGATTGAAAAATTGCTACAAAAGAAAATTGATTAGTTTGTTATAATCTCAACTAAAGATCTCCCCCATTAAATAGAAATTAAATATAGAAATAAAAATAATGAATCAGCTATTTGCTACCACAGCTCGTGGTTTTGAAGAATTATTAAAAAATGAGTTGGAACAACTTGGTGCAGCGCAGTGTAAAATTGCACAAGGTGGCGTACATTATCAGGCGGATGATGAAACGCTTTATCGCACATTGTTGTGGAGTCGATTAAGTTCTCGAATTTTATATCCATTATTTACCGCAAAAATTTATGATGATGCCGATTTATATGCGGCTACCGTTAGTTTTGCGTGGCAACAACATTTTTCGGCACAAGACAGTTTTGTCGTCGATTTTAATGGCACTAATCAGGCGATTCGACATACACAATATGGGGCAATGCGTATTAAAGATGGCATTGTCGATTACTTTACCCGTCAAGGTGAACCGCGACCACAAGTGGATAAAGATTATCCGGATATTCGTATTCACGCTTATTTAAATCGTGAACAGTTGACGGTTTCTCTTGATTTAAGCGGTGAGGCGTTACATTTGCGCGGTTATCGTAGTGATAGCGGTGCTGCGCCGTTAAGAGAAACATTGGCGGCAGCCATTGTTATTCGTTCCGGTTGGCAGATCGGTACGCCGTTACTTGATCCAATGTGCGGTTCAGGCACATTGCTAATTGAAGCAGCACAGATGGCAGCTCAAATTGCACCACAGCTCAATCGTTTACATTGGGGCTTTAATCATTGGAAAAAACATCAGATACACGTATGGCAACGAGTAAAAGAGCAGGCGTTAGCACAAGCGGAGCAAGGGCGTTCGCAATCTAAATTGAGTTTTTTCGGGCGTGATTGTGATCAAAAAGTATTGCTGAAAGCAAAACAGAATGCTGAAAATGCCGGTGTTGCGGAATTTATTGATTTTCAAGTAGCAGATGTTGCAGATTTAGTGGCGCCAACCACAGAAGTCGGTACGGTTATTTGTAATCCGCCATATGGAGAGCGTTTGGGGACAACGCCGACCTTAATTGCCCTCTATTCTTTGTTTGGACAGCGTTTAAAACAGCATTTTTCCGGTTGGAAAGCGTCTATTTTTAGCGGTGAAGTCAGTTTATTAGACTGTTTACGTTTGCGTTCATCTCGTCAGTTCAAAGCGAAAAACGGTCCATTGGATTGTGTGCAAAAAAATTATCTGATTTCTCATCTTGATCGTGATCACGAACAGCGCTCTACACTAGAAGTGAATCAATCCGCAAATGTTGCACCCGATTTCAGTAATCGTTTAAGTAAAAACATCAAGAAAATTGAAAAATGGGCGCAGCAACAAGGTTTAGATGCTTATCGTTTATATGATGCGGATTTACCGGAATACAATTTAGCGGTGGATCGTTATGCGGATTATATTGTGATTCAAGAGTATGCACCACCGAAGAATATTGATCCGCAAAAAGCTCGCCAGCGGTTGTTGGATGCGGTAACGGCAACTCTGACTGTAACCGGAGTGGCAACTGACCACTTGGTGTTGAAAGTGCGTCAAAAGCAAAAAGGCAGCAGTCAATATGAAAAATTAGCCAATAAAGGCGATTATTTTTTTGTGCAGGAATATGGCGCTAAATTGTGGGTGAATTTAACTGACTATCTGGATACAGGGTTGTTTTTAGATCACCGTTTAACACGCAAGATGGTTGGCGAAATGGCAAAAGGAAAAGATTTCTTGAATTTATTTGCTTATACTGGTTCTTGTTCAGTACACGCTATTTTAGGTGGGGCTAAATCTAGTACAACTGTTGATATGTCAAATACTTATCTCAACTGGGCAGAACAAAATTTTATTTTGAATGAGATCAAAGGTAAACAGCATAAGTTGATTCAAGCGGATTGTTTGCAATGGCTAGACAAAGCGACAGGGCAGTATGATTTAATTTTTGTCGACCCACCGACATTTTCCAATTCGAAACGAATGGAAAATAGTTGGGATGTGCAGCGGGATCACCTAATGTTGTTGGCAAAATTGAGTAAATTATTGCGCAAACAGGGTACGATTATTTTTTCCAATAATAAACGTGGCTTTAAGATGGATTTTGACGGCTTAGCAGCTTTGGGTTTAACGGCAGAAAATATTTCAGAAAAAACGTTACCGTTGGATTTCCAACGTAATCCGCAAATTCATAATTGTTGGCGTATCACTTTTGAGCAAGAGTAATTATGCAGATTTTTGATATCAATATTCCGAAAAAAGCAAAAGATCATAAGGTCTTAGGTAATATGATTGCCGATAGTCGAGTATTGGCGATTACAGAGATTGCAACACAGTATCAAGGATTGGTGGTAGTGGTAACGGCGGATATGCGGCAAGCTAATCATTTAGTGCAGGCGCTACAACAGTTTTCACTAACAGCACAAATTTTTTCTGATTGGGAAACTTTGCCTTATGATAATTTTTCACCACATCAAGAAATTATCTCAACTAGATTAAGTACATTATTTCAGTTGCAACAGCAACAGAAAGGTGTTGTCATTTTGCCGATCAATACCTTAATGCAGCGTGTTTGTCCACCAAGTTATTTAGCACAAAATGTTTTTTTAATTAAAAAAGGACAAACTTGCCAACTTGAACAGCTTAAATCTCAATTGATTAAAGCCGGTTATCGAGCCGTTGATCAAGTATTTGAACACGGAGAATTTGCAGTGCGAGGCGCACTGCTTGATCTTTATCCAATGGGAAGTGTTTTACCGTATCGGTTGGATTTTTTTGATGATGAAATTGACAGTATTCGTACCTTTGATGTTGATACACAACGTACAATAGCTGAAATTCCACAGATTGATCTGTTACCGGCACACGAATTTCCTATTGATGAAAAAGGAATTGAGTTTTTCCGCACTAATTTTCGTGAAAAATTCGGTGAAATTCGTCGCGATCCGGAACATATTTATCAACAAATCAGTAAAGGAACGTTATTTGCTGGAATTGAATATTGGCAGCCACTCTTTTTTGAGAAGATGGCAACTTTCTTTGATTATATTCCAATCAATACACTGTTTATTACGGATGAAAAAATTCAAAATAACGGTGAACTCTTCTTTAGTGATGCAGAATCACGTTATGAAAGCCAAAAAGTTGATCCGATGCGTCCGTTATTAGCACCGAATGAACTGTGGCTTAGAATGGAATATATCAATCAGTATTTAAAAGATTATCCACGCTTAACTTTATCGGAACAGTGTTTACCGGAAAAAGCGAGCAATCAAAATTTGGCAATTAATGCATTGCCTGAATTAACTGTTCATTCGCAGCAAAAGGAACCGTTGAAACAGCTAAGAAGTTTTATTGAGCAATTTGAACAATCGATCATCTTTTCTGTAGAGAGTGAAGGACGGCGGGAAACGTTGCTCTCTTTGTTAAAACCATTGAAGATCAAGCCGACTTCAATCACATCATTGGAACAACTGCCGCAGCAGCGTTTTAATTTAATGATTGGGGCAATGGATCGCGGTTTTATCGCGGAGCAGAAATTTGCCTTTATTTGTGAAACTGATCTTTTAGGAGAGAAAGTTCAGACTCGTCATCGCCAGCAACAAAAAAATGTTAATCCCGATGCATTGATTCGTAATTTGGCAGAGTTAAAAATAGGACAACCGGTAGTGCATTTGGAGCATGGCGTTGGTCGTTATGATGGTTTGACTACATTAGATGCCGGTGGAATGGTAGCGGAATATTTAGTTTTGCGTTATGCCGATGAAGCAAAATTATATGTGCCGGTTTCTTCGTTGCATTTAATCAGCCGTTATGTTGGTGGTGGAGAAGAAAATGCGCCTTTGCATAAATTGGGTAGTGATACGTGGGCGAGATCTCGTCAAAAAGCAGCAGAAAAAGTGCGTGATGTGGCGGCGGAGTTGTTAGATGTGTATGCGAAACGTGAATCTCGACCGGGATTTGCTTTTAAATATGATCGTGAAGAGTTTCGGCAATTTGCTGATACGTTTCCTTTTGAGGAAACATATGATCAACAGATGGCAATTAATGCAGTGATTAGTGATATGTGCCAAGCAAAACCGATGGATCGTCTGGTTTGTGGGGATGTTGGCTTCGGAAAAACGGAAGTGGCGATGCGTGCTGCTTTTTTAGCGGTGATGAATCATAAGCAGGTAGCGGTGCTGGTGCCGACCACTTTATTAGCGCAACAACATTATGATAATTTCCGTGATCGCTTTGCCAATTTGCCGGTGAATGTGGAAGTGTTGTCACGTTTTAAAACATCAAAAGAGCAGAAAAATGTATTAACCCTTGTTAAAGAAGGGAAAATTGATATTTTAATCGGTACTCATAAATTGTTACAGGGTGATGTCGATTTTCACGATCTTGGGTTGCTGATTATTGATGAAGAGCATCGTTTTGGCGTTAGACAAAAAGAGAAAATTAAACAGCTACGCACTAATATTGATATTTTGACGTTAACGGCAACGCCGATTCCGCGTACGCTAAATATGGCGATGAACGGTATTCGTGATTTATCGATTATTTCAACACCGCCGGCACGTCGTTTGGTGATTAAAACCTTTGTGCGGGAACAGGATAAGCGCGTGGTGCGTGAAGCAATTTTGCGTGAAATTTTACGTGGTGGGCAGGTTTATTATCTGCATAATGATGTTGCTACCATTCAAAATTGTGCGGAAAAACTGGCAGAATTGGTTCCTGAAGCGAGAATAGGTATTGGACACGGGCAAATGAGAGAGCGTGAACTAGAACGAGTAATGACAGATTTTTATCATCAACGCTTTAATGTTTTAGTTTGTACTACCATTATTGAAACGGGTATCGATATTCCAAGTGCCAATACCATTATCATTGAACGTGCCGATCATTTCGGATTGGCGCAACTACATCAGTTACGTGGACGTGTTGGGCGTTCGCATCATCAAGCGTATGCTTATTTATTGGCTCCGCCGGCAAAATTGATGACGAAAGATGCACAAAAACGGTTGGAAGCTTTGAGTGGTTTAGATAATTTAGGTGCTGGTTTTGTTCTGGCAACTCACGATCTGGAGATTCGGGGAGCTGGAGAATTATTGGGAGATGAACAGAGTGGACAGATTGAAACTATCGGTTTTTCACTGTATATGGAGATGCTGGAAAATGCGATGCAAGCTCTAAAACAGGGTAAAGAGCCGTCATTAGATGAATTAACACAGTCTCAGGTTGAGATTGATCTACGCATTCCGGCATTATTACCCGAAGATTATCTCGGTGATGTGAATTTGCGTTTATCCTTCTACAAAAGAATTGCCGGTGCGAAAACAGAAGAAGAACTTTCCGAGCTTAAAGTGGAATTGATAGACCGTTTTGGCTTATTACCGAATGCGACTAAAAATTTATTTGAAATTGCATCATTGCGCTTACAGGCAAAACCGTTGGGTATTCAAAAAATAGAAACGATGGCAACAGGCGGTTTTATTGAGTTCAGTGCTAATACTCAGCTTGACCCAATGGTTTTCTTAAAACTAATTCAACAAGCACCGAAAGTTTATCGTTTTGATGGTCCTCACAAATTTAAATTTGTGAAAAATTTTGATGACAGTCAACAACGTTTGGATTTTGTAGCGGAACTCATTGCAAAAATTGCAGCACAAAATTAGGAAAATTATTTAAAAATTTCAAACGGGAACAGTGAGTTTCCGTGTTAAAATAAGCATATTCTTAGTCATTAGATTTAAAAGCAAAAAGGAAAAGAGAATGATTGATCCGAATTTATTGCGTAATGATTTGGCAGCAACTGCTGAAAAATTATTAACAAAACGAAATTTTGTTTTAGATGTTCAAAAAATTGAGCAGTTAGAAGAACAGCGCAAACAATTACAAGTGAAAACTGAAACTTTACAAGCTGAACGTAACTCTCGCTCTAAAGCAGTCGGTGCGGCTAAAGCTAGAGGTGAAGATATTCAACCGCTATTAGCCGAAATGGATAATATGGGAACTGAATTAGATCAGGCTAAAATCGCATTGGATCACGTGTTGGAAGAGTTGCGCCAAATTGCATTGTCGATTCCGAATATTCCGGCAGAAGAAGTGCCGTTAGGCAAAGATGATAGTGAAAATCTAGAGGTTTCTCGTTGGGGAGAGCCTAAGCAGTATGATTTCCCAATTCGTGATCACGTAGATTTAGGTGAATTAAGTGGCGGTATCGATTTTCCGACAGCTGTAAAATTGACAGGTGCAAGATTTGTTGTGTTAAAAGGTAAAATAGCACGTTTGCATCGTGCATTGACACAATTTATGTTGGATTTGCATACTGAACAGCACGGTTATTTGGAAATGTATGTGCCTTATTTAGTTAATCACGAAACACTTTACGGTACAGGTCAATTGCCTAAATTCGGTGA
The DNA here is from genome assembly GCF_001678575.1 of Gallibacterium genomosp. 1. Lineage (NCBI taxonomy): Bacteria > Pseudomonadati > Pseudomonadota > Gammaproteobacteria > Pasteurellales > Pasteurellaceae > Gallibacterium > Gallibacterium genomosp. 1. The sequence continues at coordinate 54,180 of NZ_JTJP01000047.1, read as the reverse complement.
AGACCTATTCCATACCAAACCATTGGAAGGCGAACAGCCTTATGCATTAATTCCGACAGCAGAAGTGCCAGTTACCAATACTGTTCGTGGAGAAATTATTGATGTGGAAGATTTACCACTTAAAATGACAGCCCATACACCTTGTTTCCGTTCCGAAGCTGGTTCTTATGGACGTGATACTCGTGGTTTAATTCGTATGCATCAATTTGATAAAGTAGAATTAGTTCAGATTGTAGAGCCTGAAAAATCAATGGATGCATTGGAAGAATTGACCGGACACGCTGAAAAAGTGTTGCAGTTACTGGGATTACCTTATCGTAAAGTATTGCTTTGTACTGGTGATATGGGCTTCGGTTCTTGCAAAACTTATGATTTGGAAGTATGGGTGCCAGCACAAAATACTTATCGTGAAATTTCATCTTGTTCAAATATGTGGGATTTCCAAGCTCGTCGTATGTCAGCACGTTATCGTGTTAAGGGTGAGAAGAAACCTCGTTTAGTTCATACATTGAATGGTTCAGGTTTGGCTGTTGGACGTACATTAGTTGCTGTTTTGGAAAATTATCAACAAGCTGACGGTTCTATTATAGTGCCGGAAGTGCTACGACCTTATATGAATGGCTTAGAAGTGATTCGTTAAGGAATATTTTATTTGTTTATGATTGATTTCCGTCCTTTTTACCAGCAGATAGCGACAAGCGAGTTGTCTGCTTGGTTGGAGACCTTGCCGGCACAATTAAAACAATGGCAATCAAATACTCACGGCGAGTATGAGAAATGGGTCAAAGTAATTGAATTTTTGCCGGAACGACAATCTGCTCGGATTGAGTTACAACATAGTGTGTCTGCGGAATTGGACATACCATTATCCGAAGGTGAACGGCAACGAATGATTTATCATTTAAAACAGTTAATGCCGTGGCGCAAAGGTCCTTTTCATCTCTATGGAGTATATATTGATTGTGAATGGCGTTCCGATTTTAAATGGAATCGTCTTTTACCGCATATTTCACCATTAAAAGATCGTTTGGTTTTGGATGTAGGGTGTGGTAGTGGTTATCATATGTGGAGAATGGTGGGTGAAGGTGCTAATCTTGTTGTTGGTATAGATCCAACGGAGCTATTTCTGTGCCAGTTTGAAGCAGTAAGAAAGTTGCTGAATAATGATCGCCGCGCACATTTGATTCCGTTAGGAATCGAGCAGATGCAACCGTTAAATGTATTTGATACCGTATTTTCAATGGGGGTACTTTATCACCGTAAATCACCATTGGATCATCTTTCTCAATTGAAAGCACAATTGCGGAAAGGAGGTGAGTTAGTGCTGGAAACGCTAGTTGTTGATGGTGATAAGAATAGTGTGCTTGTTCCGGGGGATCGTTATGCAAAAATGAAAAATGTCTATTTTATTCCATCGGTGGAGGCACTGTTAAATTGGTTGAATAAAACTGGTTTTAAAAATGCACGTTGTGTTGATGTAGCGGTAACTTCGTTGCAGGAGCAACGGAAAACGGAATGGCTGGAAAATGAAAGTTTAATTGATTTTCTTGATGCGTCTGATCATAGCAAAACAATTGAAGGTTATCCGGCACCGAAACGTGCGGTGATTATTGCCGAAAAATAATAACAAGGTGTTGAAAAAGATGGGAAAATCCCATCTTTTTTAGTCATTCAAAGAGGTTTTCTGTTTTCTATTATCATCAAAATTTTATTCAGCCAGCCAGCGCCCAGACTTCGGCTTCATTTGTAACTACTTCTGTGGCAGCATTGAAAATCAAGCCGTATTGCGATTTCTTCCTTTATCAATGATTGCTAAATAATAGAGATCGTCAGATTGCTGATTTTGCTGTAAAAATTATCGAATATTCTTTACCTGGCAAGGCATTCATTGGCAAGTAGATCCATTGTAATGCTAAACTTTCAGGACAAATATTATCCAAATAATGCTCAGTGCAAAGACGCTCTAAGCGGCAATAATGGACTTCTAAGCTATTAATATTCGTTTTTTCTCCGGCGGTAAAATTTTCAATAACTTCGCCAATAGCTTGATTAATGATGTTGATAGGCATAAGTTGCTCCTTATCATCAAAAAACGGTGTGGCGGAATTAGGTGACACACCGTTTATTATGGTTAATGTTTTGTACCGAAAGGTGGTTTTGCTAACCAAATAATGACAAAAAGCAACATAAATGCAATAGCTGAAACATAGAATATTTCGTTTGCACCAATAATTAGCCCTTGTTGTGTGATTTGATTGGCAAGAGAAGCGGCAGTTTGCGTTTCATTCAGTCCTTTTTCTGCCATCGCTTGGAAATATTGCTGTGATGCCGGATTATAGGGAGTAATATTTTCTACCATTTCACCGTGATGTAGCGCTTCACGGTTATACCACATAAACGTGGTTAAGGATGTTCCGACAGAACCAGCTAAGGTACGTAAAAAGTTAAATAAACTTGAAGCAGAAGCTGTTTCTTCCGGTTTTAATCCTGAAAGGGTAATGGTAGTTAAAGGCATAAAGAAACAGGCAACAGCTATCCCTTGTATAAATTGAGGAAGAGCTACTGCAGCAAAATCCATATCAGGTTCAAAAGTGACTGCACGCCAGTGGAATGTCAATGCATAAACGAAGAAACTGACAGTAACCAATAAACGCATATCCATTTTATGTCCGAAACGTCCGATAATGGGGGAGAGTAACAGCGGAAATAAGCCAATTGGTGCAGTCGCAAGACCTGCCCACGTTGCTGTATAACCATATACCTGCTGTAATAACAGCGGAATTAAAACAACAGAACCTAAATAAATTAGGAATGCTAGAGAGGTACAAAGGCAACCGACAGTGAAATTGCGTTTCTGAAACAGCGCAATATCAACAATAGGATGTTTTTCACCCAATTCCCAAATGATTAAGGTGATTAAACCAATGGCAGCAATAATTGCTAATACAACAATTTCAGTTGAATTGAACCAATCTTCTTCACGTCCACGATCCAACATTAATTGTAAGGCTCCTACACCGAAAATAAGCAGAATTAAACCGATACTGTCAATCGGTTGCTTGTAGGTTTTAGTTTCACGATCTCTTAATGTAATTTGTGTGAATAAAATAACTAAAATTCCAACTGGAATATTGATAAAAAAGATCCAACCCCAATGGAAGTCATCGCTTAGCCAGCCGCCTAAAATCGGACCGCAAATCGGTGCAACCACCACAGTCATAGACCAGAAAGCTAATGCCATTGCACGACGCTGTGGAGGATAGTTATTGAGTAATAAACTTTGTGATAATGGTACAATTGGACCAGCAGCTAAACCTTGAATAATACGGCAAGCAATCAACATATTCAGTGAATGTGAAATACCGCATAACCAAGAGGCAATAACAAAGATCAGCACTGAAACCAAAAATAGTTTTACTTCACCGAAACGCCGAGCTAGCCAACCGGTAATAGGAATTGCAATTGCATTTGCAACACCAAAAGAGGTGATTACCCAAGTTCCCTGTGTACTTGAAGCTCCAAGATCGCCAGCGATAGTAGGAATAGCAACATTAGCGATAGTTGAATCAAGGACTTGCATAAAAGTAGCCAACGCAAGCCCTAATGTCATCATAACTAATGCACCGCCTTTAATTGGTGTTTGATTCATTCTGACACTCCCAATTAATGACTATTCTGTTGGATAATTTCCATAATTTCTTGATCAATCGGCGCTAAATCATAATGTACAGTATCAGTTTGATAAAGAGGTTGATTACGAACCTTACTCGGTAGCACCTCTCCATCTTGATTTGAAGTATTGACTTCTGCTGTTGCTGAGAGTCCTATGCGTAATGGATATTTCTGGATCTGTTCCGGATTAAGGGTGATTCTGACTGGTAGACGTTGAACCACTTTAATCCAGTTTCCGGTTGCATTTTGTGCCGGCAAAAGTGAAAAAGCACTACCTGTTCCAGCATCAATACCAGTTACTGTACCGTCAAATTCAATGTCATCACCATATAAATCAAAAACGATATTAACCGGCTGACCTATTCGGATATTTTTTAATTGGGTTTCTTTAAAGTTGGCATCTAACCAGATCTGATTAAGTGGCACTACGGCAAGCAATGGCGAACCTGCTTTAATACTTTCACCCACCTGTACACTGCGTTTAGCAATATAACCAGTAGCCGGACTGATTACTTTAGTGCGCTGTAAATTTAACCACGCTTGACGAACATTGTCAGCTGCTTGAATCACGGCAGGTTGTTCGGCAATAGGTGTATTTAGCAATAAGGCTTTAGTGGCATTTAACTGTTCATATGTCGCATTCAAATCGCTTTTCGCTATTGTTACCGCATCAACTGCGTGTTGATAATCTTCTTTGGATACTGCACCGGTTTTATTCAAACCTTGACGACGAGAAAGATCTTGCTCGGCTTGTTTTAATGCAATCTGTTTGGCGGCAAGTAGAGAGGTCAATTGTTTCTCAGTAAAAGTGAGTTGGGTTGTTTTACGGACGGTATCAGCTAAAGTATGTTTAGCTTGAGAAAGTGCTAATTTAGCATCACTATTATCAAGCTCAACTAAAACATCACCTTTATTGACTAAATCAGTGCTTTCAAAATTTACTTTGGCAACACTGCCGGAAACTTGAGATGAAACTTGAATGATATTGCCCGCCACATAGGCATCATCAGTTTCAGTAAAATCTTTAACAAAAAATAACCAGTAGAGAAAACAGGCTGCGGAAATTATAAGTAATAAAATAAAGAAGGAAACTAGACGTTTCCTTCTAATGTTATTACGAACAGTATTCTTTTTTTCTTGTTCGGACATCTCTGACATATAAAAACCTTAAAGTAAAAACTACGTTCTATGAGGATGATACTCATCTAAACGTTTTGATAGTTTAAGCAATAATTTACGCAGAGTTTGATTCTCTTTGTCAGTGAGTACACTGAAGATAGAACCCATTAATTCCCATTGATGAGGTAAAATATCTTGCAAGAATTTCAAGCCTTTCTCATTAATACGTAAACTGAAACAACGTCTATCTTCCGGCACGCTAATACGATCAATTAACCCTTTATCGACAAGCTCATCGGAAATGCGAGTTGCATTAGTGCGTGATGAACCTAAGATTTCACTAAGATGTGAAGGTTGAATTTCGTGGTTAGGTTGCAAATAAGTTACGATCAACGCTTCAAAAAGCGTATGATTCAGTCCCACCTCTTTAAGGAAATGGTTGCGATGTTCAAGATAATTACTATTCACATTGAATAATAAACGTACAAGAACGACTTGATCTAATGGCATATTAGGGAAATCTTCTGCATAAATTTTTAATACGCTATCAGTATCAGATAACAATTTATTCATCATAAGTTACCTCGGGCAATAATATAGAGTAAAACAATAAACCTTGCAATAATAACTTGTCAAATTATATTTTGATCAAGTTTACTTAAAGTTGCCAAATAATTTACAATTAATGATACATAAATTATGTAAAGCAATATAAATACCTAGCAATAAGTATTTGTAACAAAAGTTATAAAGATGTTGTATTAAAATATATGTCTATTTTTTGTTTTAGAAACACTTTTTTTACATTTTCTAAAATTTGTTTGCGTAATTTATCATCAATAATATGAATGTCGCCGAAAAAATAAGAATAAATATCCGTAATACCACAATAATTGAAAAGACCGTTCACCAGTGTGTGATCAAATGCCTGCATAAATCCCTTTTGCTGATATTCGTATATGTTATTCCCAAATGTTACAAATTGTAACATTTTTTTATCATTTAATAACCCTTCACTGCCGTTGTCATCTGTTTTATATGCAAATCCGTGACTAAAAACACGATCGAGATATCCTTTTAATATAGCAGGGAATCCCATCCACCAAAGTGGATAAATAAGAGTAATGAGCTCTGCCTCTTTAATAAATTGTTGTTCCGATTTTATATCAACAGGAATGTTACCTTTATTAATCTGTTCAAACTCATTCCATGTTAGAATAGGATTAAATTTAAGTTGATAAAGATCTCGGATGACTACATCCATTCCCATTTCTTTAGAAGTTTGAACCACTTCTTCTAGAATGGCGTGATTGAAGCTGTTTTCGTTAGGATGTGTATAGATGATTAAGTGTTTCATCACTTTTATTTCAATAGAGTAAGGTTATCAATAAGCGCAAGTAATATTATTGTAATAATTGTATTTATGCAATATGTATGCTACATAAATTGAAAGATTTTTTTGGAATATTTTTTAATTTTTGTAAATTGAGTGTATTATCACCAAAAAGGTATCTACTAGGGAGTTATAGTCGAATGAAAAAACACCACTTGGAAACATTAATCACCAAACAAAATGTGACATCAAGAATTGAAGAGTTAGGTAAAGAAATAAGCCGTTACTACCAGCATAATAGAAGTGAAGGTATTTATGTGGTGGGGTTGTTACGGGGTTCATTTATGTTTATGGCGGATCTCGTTCGTACAATTGATATACCGTTAGAAGTAGACTTTATGGTAGCGTCTAGTTATGGAAGCGGTATGATCACTAATCACGATGTCAAAATCGTAAAAGATTTGGAAGGCGAAATTAGAGGCAAAGACGTTTTGATTGTGGAAGATATTATTGATACCGGTTATACCTTGGATAAAGTAAGACAAATTTTATCTTTGAGAGAACCAAAATCACTACACATTTGCACATTGTTAGATAAACCGTCACGCCGTGAAGTGGAAGTACCTGTTGATTGGATTGGCTTTAGTATTCCCGATGAATTTGTTGTCGGTTATGGTATTGATTATGCTCAACAATATCGTCAGTTAGGATACATTGCTAAAGTTATATTGGAAGAGTAATGAACAGGTAGTTTTAGCTAAAGGTAGGGGAGATCTCACTACTCTACGATTTCCCCTAATCCATAACGAATTCTAGGCGCGAAAAACTCATAATCCACCAAAAAAGCATCGTGTCCAAAATCAGAACCAATCTCATCGTAATGCAGATTAACACCAGCACTTTGTAATAATTGCCGGCTTTTCTGTAAATCGAATAGTTTGAAGAGTTGGTCGGTTGTTACTGCAATTAATGTATATTGTGCTTTAATCCGCGATAATGCAACGGAGATATTCTCATAGCCAATAGATGGATCATAAAGATCCAAAGCACGTGTTAATTGGATATAGCTATTGGCATCGAAACGGTCGAGAAATTTTTTACCCTGATAACTTAGATAGGATTCCACTTGGAAATAATCTCCTAGCAAATTATTTTTCTGTTTTATTGCTCTTCCGAACGCTTTAGTTAACTGTGTATGAGTGCGATAGGTGAGCATCCCTAACATTCTTGCGGTGGATAAACCTTGATCAGGGTGTTTACCCTGATAATAGTGACCTTGATTGTAATTTGGATCTTGAATAATTGCTTGGCGCATTACGTGATTAAAACCAATTGCTTCGGCACTCATATAAAGGGAAGAACAAAGATTAATCACATAATCCATAAAGTCGGGATAATTGATTGCCCATTGTGTGGCTTGCATACCACCGAATGACCCACCAATGACAGCGTGCAGATGAGAAATTTCTAGTTGATCGAGCAATGCTTTTTGTAGTTGAACAATATCTTGTACCGTAATTTGCGGGAAATCACCACCGTAGGGCAAATTAGTCGCCGGATTGATGCTCATTGGGCCGGTAGTTCCTTTGCAACCACCTAAAACATTGGAACAAATAAAGAAATATTTATCAGTATCTAAAGCACGACCGGAACCAATAAATTCTTGCCACCAGCCTTTCTGTTTTTCATCTTCAAAATAGGGTTCCGCATCACCCGTCAAAGCGTGGCAGATCAAAACCGCATTATTTTTTTGAGCGTTTAACTTACCGTAAGTTTGATAACAAACTGTAATATTCTGTAGTGATCCGCCTAAAGTAAGCACAAGGGGAGCATCAGTGAATAAAGTAAGTTGTTGTGCCGACATATCAATTCCTAAAACAGCTAATTATTATTATGAGAGGGTTAATAAATTAGCGGTCGATAGAATGATTGTCAAGAAATTTTAGCCATCTATACATCTAGAAAGTAAAAAGTCTAAACGTCTATTGTTGATATTGTTTTGTTTTAGCATACATAACAAATGTAGAAAAAACATTCATTTGCAGTAGAAGACATTTTAAATTTTATGATCTGTGTCATAAAACGAAAATTTTGATTAATAGATAAATTCAATTTATACCTCTTGGGTGTTAAAATTAGACCAATTTTTTAACATTTAATTATTTATTTAGAGGTAAACATTATGGAATTTAGAATTGAACACGATACGATGGGCGAAGTGAAAGTGCCGGCAGATAAATATTGGGCAGCACAAACTGAACGTTCACGCAATAACTTTAAAATCGGGCCGGCTGCTTCAATGCCTCACGAAATTATAGAAGCTTTTGGTTATTTGAAAAAAGCAGCAGCATATGCCAACTATGATTTAGGGGTATTACCGCTAGAAAAAAGAGACTTAATTGCTCAGGCGTGCGATGAGATTCTTGCTAATAAATTAGATGATCAATTCCCACTTGTCATTTGGCAAACCGGTTCTGGTACGCAATCTAATATGAATGTGAATGAAGTGGTTGCAAATCGTGCACACGTTTTAAACGGCGGTAAATTAGGTGAAAAGAGTATTATTCACCCGAACGATGATGTTAATAAATCACAATCTTCTAATGATACTTATCCAACAGCAATGCACATTGCTGCTTACAAGAAAGTTGTTGAAACAACTATTCCGGCAGTTGAATGCTTACAAAAAACTTTTGCTGAAAAATCAGCTAAATTTGCAAATGTTGTTAAAATTGGTCGTACTCACTTGATGGATGCTACTCCATTAACATTAGGTCAAGAGTTCTCTGCTTATGCAGCTCAACTTAGTTTTGGCTTAAAAGCATTAAAAAACACTTTACCTCACCTTAGCCAATTAGCGTTAGGCGGTACTGCTGTAGGTACGGGTTTAAATACACCGAAAGGTTATGATGTTAAGGTAGCAGAATATATTGCGAAATTTACTGGCTTACCATTTGTGACCGCAGAAAATAAATTTGAAGCATTGGCAACTCACGATGCGATTGTTGAAACTCACGGTGCGTTGAAACAGTTAGCAATGTCACTTTTCAAAATTGCTAATGATATTCGTCTATTAGCTTCTGGCCCACGCTCAGGCATTGGAGAAATTTTGATTCCGGAAAATGAGCCTGGTTCTTCTATTATGCCGGGTAAAGTTAATCCAACACAATGTGAAGCAATGACAATGGTTTGTACACAAGTATTGGGTAACGACACTACTATTTCATTTGCAGGTTCTCAAGGACATTTCCAATTAAACGTATTTAAACCGGTAATGGCATATAACTTCTTACAATCTGCACAATTATTAGCGGATGCTTGTATTTCATTTGATGAGCACTGTGCAGTAGGTATTGAGCCTAACTATCCGCGTATTAAAATGCAGTTAGAAAATTCATTAATGCTGGTGACTGCGTTAAATACTCATATTGGTTATGAAAAAGCAGCGAAAATTGCTAAAACTGCTCACAAAAATGGCACAACTCTGCGTGAAGAAGCAATTAATCTTGGCTTTGTAACTCCTGAACAATTTGATGAGTGGGTACGTCCAGAAGATATGGTTGGCAGTTTAAAATAATTGTCTAAATTAAATAAAAGATAAAAAGAGTTGGTTTTCTGCCAACTCTTTTTTATTGAGATAGTTTCAAGATACTACCGCAATTTTTCTTTAATTAATTGATAAAGCAACTCAATGTGTTGTTCACTATCATTTAATGCTGGAATATATTGGTATTGCTTACCGCCAGCAGCTAGAAAAATATCACGATTTTCCACTGCAATTTCTTCTAATGTTTCCAAGCAATCGACAGCAAAACCGGGACAAATAACCACAATTTCTTCAACACCTTGCTGAGCCAATTTAGTCAGTGTTTCATCGGTATAGGGTTGTAACCAAGGTTCTTTACCGAAACGTGATTGGTAACTCATTGTCCACTGATTTGCGTTTAAATCTAAATTGGTTACTACTTCATTGACGGTTTGTCTGCAGTGTTCGTCATAATAATCACCTAACTGTTGATAACGTTGCGGAATGCCGTGAAATGAGAACAATAAGTGAATATCATTCTGCAAATAAGGTTGAATCGATTGACTTAAAGCAGCAATGTAATTTGGATGATCGTGATAAGAAAAAATTATCTCAAATGGAAGAATATGCCGTTGTTTTCGCAATGCTTGATGAAACGCATCTAAAACCGAAGCCGTTGTGGTGCTGCTGTATTGCGGATAGAGCGGCAACAAAATAATATGTTCCACCTGTTGTTGGTAGAGCTGTTGCAATGCGACGTTGATAGAAGGATTACCGTAAGTCATTGCCAATTCCACTACAACATTTTCATTTTCGTTCTGAAAGCGCTGTTGTAATACCAATTGTTGTCGGCGGCTGATTGCCAACAGCGGTGAGCCTTCTGTTTGCCAGATTTGTTGATAGAGTTTGGCAACACGAGGTGAACGTTTGGGCAAAATAATTAAATTTAATAGTGGTAACCACTGCCAACGAGGCAGATCAATAATACGAGGATCAGTTAAAAACTGGCGTAAGTAGCGTTTTACTGCCGGTATAGTCGGTGCATCAGGCGTACCTAAATTGACCAACAGTACACCTGTTTTTCTCTTATCTGCTTGCATATTACCTCTTGTCACGATTTATCACAGAAAGTGTTAAACGACTTTGACAACAAAGTGTTTGTTGTGAATTGGTAATATCAATTTGCCAAACTTGTAATGTTCGCCCAATACGCAATGGTACAGCTCGCGCAGTGATACGCTCGCCCATCCGCATTGCTTTTAAATGGCTGGCATTAATTTCAACGCCAACCACGGCTTTATCTTCATCACAAGCACAAAATCCGGCTAAAGAACCGACAGTTTCTGCTAACACGGCAGAAATACCGCCGTGCAGTAAACCCATAGGTTGACAATGGCGTTGATCCACTGTTAAGGAGGCTTCCAACCAATTATCGCCTTGAGCCGTAAACTCAATACCAAGCTGACTGACAGCAGTATTCTGATTAATCCGATTTAAATCGTGCAATGAAAAGGATTTTTTCCAAATAGCCATTAATTTAAAACCTCCAATAAGCCTTGTAATGGGTGTTTTGTTATTTGATGTTCAATACGTTTCACTTGACTACGGCAAGAATAGCCCGGAACCAAACAATGTTGCCACGCTTTATCCTGAATCTTTTTTGCCCACGATAGTTGATAAATTTCTTTGGAAGTCTGTTCGTGAACGGTTTCGTGCCCGTAAGTTCCTGCCATACCGCAACAGCCCACTTGTACAATTTCCAGTTTTTCACCAAATTTAGCAAAAATTGTCTGCCACTGTTTGCTACTGTTCGGCGATAAACTGCTTTCGGTGCAATGTGGGAAAAGGTACCACGTTGGTTTTTCGGCGCGATCATCTGAATGAATTTCTAATTGATCAATAATTTGTGAAAGCCATTCTTGAGAAGTCAACACCGCAAAATTGCCGCGTTTTTCCCCTAAGATTTGCTTATATTCATCACGATAAGAAAGTACAACAGCAGCATCAACCCCGACCAACGGCACACCTAATTTTGCCACGCGATTAAGCATTTCCGACTGTTTACGTGCAGTTTTACTGAATCGTGTTAAAAAGCCTTTAATGTGCTGTGCTTTTCCATTAGGACGGAACGGCAATACTATCGCTTCAAACCCTAATTTTTTTGTTAAACGTACAAAATCAGCAACTACTTTGGCATCATAAAAAGAGGTAAACGGGTCTTGAACAATAAACACCATTTTTTCACGTTGTTTTTGTGATAGCTGTTCTAATTGCTCCAATGAGCGATCGGTATAATGAATTTCGACTAACTGTTGTTGCAATGACGGTACGGAAAGTTGCGGTAAATCGACCATTCCAATCAGTTTTCGAGTTATATGCTGACTGAATGGATGCGCTGTAACAGCATTAAAAAAGGTTGGTGCTTTCGCCATTAGCGGAGCGATAGTTTCAACATTTGCCACCACATAATCTTTAAGCGGACGCATATAACGTTGATGATAGAGATGTAGAAATTTCGCTTTAAATTCTGGCACATCAATTTTAATCGGGCATTGGCTGGCACAAGCTTTGCAAGATAAGCAGGTATCCATCGCTGCTTTTACTTCGTGAGAAAAATCATCCTGATGATCTTTACTGAAACGATGACGAATTTTCGCAATAAAATCAGTTAATTTAATTTCACTCTTCTCAAAATTGAGCTGATCGGCGGAAACACCGGCTTGAGCTAGCAATCGCAACCACTCTCGCACTAATGCGGCACGACCTTTTGGTGAGAAAACACGATTTTGGCTAATCTTCATTGATGGACACATTACGCTGTCAACATCAAAATTAAAGCAAAGTCCATTACCGTTACAATTCACTGCGCCTCGGAATTGATCTTTAACTTCAACCGGAATCTGGCGATCATAATCGGCACGCATTGGAGAGAGAATCTCAAACATTTTAGTATCTGAATTTAACGGTTTACAAATTTTTCCTGGGTTCAAACGGTTGTCTGGATCAAATAATGTTTTTACCTGTTGTAACACCTGCCAAAGTTGTTCACCAAAGAATTTTCGACTGTATTCACCACGTACACCTTTACCGTGTTCACCCCAAATTAAACCACCATATTTTTGTGTAAGGTTGGCAACTTGGTCTGAAATGGACTTAAATAATTTGACTTGTTCGCTGTCACAGAGATCGAGCGCAGGGCGAACGTGTAAAACGCCGGCATCGACGTGACCGAACATACCGTATTCAAGATGATGCTTATCTAGAATGGCTCTGAATTCAGTAATGTAATCGGCAAGATTTTCTGGTGGCACACAAGTATCTTCAACAAATGGGATTGGTTTGGCACGCCCTTTAGCATTGCCTAATAATCCAACTGCTTTTTTACGCATCGCATAAATTTTTTCAATCGAAGTTAAATCACTGCAAACTTGATAGCCGATAACATCATTTTGTTGCGTAGCGATAGCTTGATCCAAGCGTTGACACAATTGCTGCACCTGCTGTTGCTGGTAATGTTCACTATTGCCGGCATATTCGACAATATTTAAGCCTAGAATCGGCGCATTTTCTTCTTCTTTTAATAATTCAGAAACGGAATGCCAAATAATATCTTGTTTTGCCAAATTCAGTACTTTTGAGTCAACTGTTTCAACAGAAAGTGCTTTTGCGGCGACCATTACCGGAGCGTGTCTTAATGCTGCATCAAAAGAGCGATACTTAATATTGATCAAAGTACGATGTTGTGGAATGGGTAATAAATTGAGTTTTGCCTCACAAACAAAAGCAAGCGAACCCTCTGAACCAGTCAAAATGCGACTTAAATTAAATTTGGATAAATCTTCATTGAAAACGTGTTTTAAATCATAACCTGTTATAAAACGATTAAGTTGTGGCAGATCGGATAGAATTTGTGGACGATATTGGCGACACAATTGTTCAATTTGTTGGTGGATTTGCTTTCCGGTGGCAGAAAGATTTGCAGCCGCAATGTTATCTTCAAATTGGTCGCAATCAATGCTTTCCGTATCTAAAATATCCCCATTAATTAGCACTGAACGCAAACTTAAAACGTGATCTGATGTTTTGCCGTATTGTAATGAACCCTGCCCTGAAGCATCGGTATTAATCATTCCACCAAGAGTGGCTCGATTACTGGTTGAAAGTTCTGGTGAAAAGAAAAGTCCGTGTGGTTTTAAAAAACGATTCAGTTGATCCTTAACTACGCCTGCTTGTACACGCACCCAACGTTCTTTCACATTGAGTTCCAAAATTTGATTCATATGACGAGAGAGATCAACGATGATAGTGCTGTTTAATGATTGTCCGTTAGTGCCGGTGCCACCGCCGCGCGGTGTGAATTTTAAGGTTTTAAATTGATCGCGTTGTGCAAGTTTGGCCAGGCGGACAATGTCTGCAATTTCTTTCGGAAAGAGCAGTGCTTGAGGGAGTTGTTGATAAACGCTATTATCTGTCGCCAGAGAGAGCCGATCAGCATAGTGATAAGCGATATCGCCACTAAAACCTTGATATTGAAGTTGTTCTAAGTACTGCTTAACTAGAGGATCAATTTGCTGATGACTTGCTAAATAAGGGATAACCATAATTAAAACCTTGTACTATAATTGTTGTGAGTGCATTTGAAAGACAACTATACTAGCACAAAATCTTATAAAGAAGAGGTTTATCCGCAATTAGACATCGGATCGTCTCAAAAATTTTTAAAAAATCAAAAAACAATGTTTAATTGTCGATTAATTAGTCTTAATTTGTTTATTTTTTATGCAAAAATTAAAGAAAAGTTTGCTTTTATGTTTTGCAATAGCGATAATAAACAGCACCAAATAAATGAGAAAATTTCATTTATTTAGGGGCTGGATTGAATTTACTGTTATTGGAAGTAAATGACGATCCAAATAATCCAAATAATCCAAATAATCCAAATAATCCAAATATAGATGATAAATTCAAGAGGATTTTATAATGAAAAAGACTGCAATCGCATTAGCAATTTCAGGATTAGCATTCGTATCAGTAGCACAAGCAGCTCCTCAAGCAAACACTTTCTACGCTGGTGCGAAAGCTGGTTGGGCATCATTCCACAATGATGTTAAACAATTTGATAATATCTATGGTCAAGATGCTTATAGTACTTTTGACCAAGATGATAAATTTGGAGTTCATCGTAACTCTGTAACTTACGGTGTATTCGGTGGTTACCAAATCACTGATAACTTCGCTGTTGAAGCAGGTTATGACTTCTATGGTCAATTAAAAGGTCACCAAGGTGACAGTGTTCGTGCACGTCACACTGCCCACGGTTTAAATCTTAGCTTAAAAGCAAGCTATCCGGTAGCTTATGTTGACGGTTTAGACGTTTACGGTCGTTTAGGTGCAGCATTAATCCGTTCTGATTACACTGCTCACGAAGACGGTGAAAAAGTATTGTCTGAACACAAATTAAAAGTATCTCCAGTGTTCGCAGCTGGTGTTGAATATGCAATTCTTCCTGAATTGGCAGCACGTTTAGAATACCAATGGGTTGCTAAAGTAGGTAAAGTTGATCAGTTCGATGATATATCTTACAGCCCAAGTATTGGTTCTGTATCTTTAGGTCTTTCTTACCGTTTCGGTCAGTCAGCAGCTCCTGCACCAGTTGTTGAAGTAATCAACAAAAAATTCGCATTAAGCTCTGATGTATTGTTCGCATTCGGTAAAGCAAACTTAAAACCTGAAGCAGCACAATCATTAGATAATTTACAACAAGAAATCTCTAAAGTTGGTACTTTATCTTCTGTTGAAGTTGCAGGTTACACAGACCGTATCGGTTCTGACAAATATAACCAAAAACTTTCACAAGAACGTGCTAACACAGTTGCTAACTACTTAGTTTCTAAATCAATCTCTCCAGATGTGATTAAAGCAGTTGGTTACGGTGAAGCTAACCCAGTAACTGGTAACACTTGTGATGCAGTTAAAGGTCGTAAAGCATTAATCGCTTGCTTAGCACCAGACCGTCGTGTTGAAGTTTCTGTAAGTGGTCAACACCAACAAACTATTGAACAATAATTTATTTATTGTTTATTAACTTAGCTGAAAATCCCGGATTACCGGGATTTTCTTTTTTATCTCTTTGTCAGAGAATTACTCTCTCATTTTTCTACTCCATTTGATAGTAAGAGTTCAAAAATTTTTTAGCTCTTAAAATAAATCTACAAAATATTGTGTTAGCTCAATTTTTCGAAAAAATAACTTTATTATAATTTTCTGCGGTTTTTTGATAAAAGGAATAAATAATGAGTTGTTTTTTTGTAACGGGTACGGATACAAATGTTGGTAAAACGGTAGTGAGTCGCGCTATTATTCAAGCGTTGCAATCACAGGGAATTCATATTGTCGGTTTTAAGCCTATTGCCTGTGGGGAAGAAGATAGCATTTATACTGAAAATCGTATTGATGATCTTAAACAACAAACAGAAGATAATAAAGATGTTAAGACATTATTGGATAGTACAAATGAAGCGGTAACATATAAAGATATAAATAGCTATACTTTTACAGAAAGTAGTTTACCGGTATTAGCTGCACTGAATGAAATTGATAACATCGACGTGAAAAAAATAGATCAGGATCTTGCCAAGTTAACTTCACGTTATCAATCAGTATTGGTTGAAGGGACTTATGGATGGCTTACTCCGATTAATAAAGAGATGACCTTTGATCGTTGGGTTAAAGAGCATAAAATGCCGGTGGTATTAGTTGTTGGTATTAAAGAGGGCTGCGTCAATCACGCATTATTAACAGCACAATCTATAATTACTTCTGGTGTGCCGCTATTAGGCTGGGTGGCAAATCGTATTAACCCTTGTTTGCGCCATTATGCTGAAATCATCAAATTATTACACGAAGTGATTGATGCACCATTGTTGGGAGAAATTCCTTATATTCATCGCCCAGAACAGCAGCAATTAGGGCATTTTATTACTAATCTTGATCGCCTAACTTGTTTACAAACTGAACTTTGCAAATAAAAAAGCGGCTACATTATGATCTGCACCCCAAAAGTTGGACTTATTACCCAACATACAGAGGTGCAGATTTTTTATCCTATTTTACAATTTCATAGCAAGGCACATAGGCTTCCGTACTTGGCAATTTCATTCTATGTTGCGCAATAAAATCTTTTAATAGATTTTCCATATTTTCCAATACCATCGCATCACCGTGTAGCTTAAAAGCACCATATTTTGCAATTGCGTCTTTAGTATTAGGTTTAATATTGCCGGCAACAATCCCTGAGAATGCGCGTCTTAAATTAGAAACCAAATCCATTAATGGTTGATCTAAATGGAGATTTAATGCTGCCATTGATTGATGATTTGGTTCAAATGGCGCTTGTAGTATCGGATCAATTTTTAGCATCCAATTAAAACTGTAAGCATCGCCTTTTTCAAAACGTTGTTGTTTAATGTTATCCATTGCCTGTTTTGCATAACGTGCGACTGCAACTGGATCATCAATGATAATTTCATATTGTTTACGTGCTTCTTCACCTAATACTTTGCTGACAAAACGGTCGATAGTTGCAAAATAATCTGCACAGGAAGATGGGCCAGTTAAAATCAACGGGATTGTTTGATTGCGATTGTCAGGATGTAATTTAATACCGAGCAAGAATAAAAATTCTTCAAATGTTCCTGGGCCACCAGGGAAAATAAGGAAAGTATGTCCCAATCGAGTAAATGCTTCCAAACGTTTTTCAATATCCGGCATAATGATTAACTCATTTACAATTGGATTTGGTGGCTCAGAGGCAATAATTGAAGGTTCGGTAATACCAATAAAGCGACTGTCTTTATAGCGTTGATTGAAATGCCCAATAGCAGCACCTTTCATTGGTGCTTCCATTACACCAGGCCCACAACCGGTTACAATATTTAATTCACGATATCCTAATTCTAAACCAACAGCACGACAGTATTGATATTCTGTTTCATTAATAGAATGCCCACCCCAACAAACGACTAAATTAGGATCTTCTCCAGTGCGTAATGCTTTTGCATTCCTTAAAATAGAAAAGACTTGATTGGTAATTTTAGCACTTATATCTGCTTGGCTTAAATGATTGCCAAGAAAACGATCTTGGTTAATTTGAACAAAAATAATGTCACGTAGCACAGCAAATAGATGATATTGAATATTACGAATAATTTTATCATCGACAAATGCACTTTCTGGTGGATTGAGTAATTCTAAAGCGATTCCTCGTTCACGCGTCAATAGGTTGATCGCAAAATCGGGATATTTACCAAGTAAAGCTCGGCTGTCGTCTGTTATTGCACCGGAATTCAATACTGCCAAAGAACAGTTTCGATAAAGCGGATAAAGATCTCCTTCAGCACCTTGTTTTAACCGAGCAACTTCCAAATGAGAGAGTTGATCCATACTGCCACGCGGATTAATGTAATAAATACTCATATTTCTCCTTATTGTTGTTATTGGCGAGCCAAACGAAGATTGGCAGGAATTTGTTCAAAATTAGAACGAAATGGATTGATATCCAAACCGCCACGGCGGGTATAACGAGCGTATACCGTTAATTTTTCTGGTTTTGCATAATACATTAAATCGCAAAAAATACGCTCCACACACTGTTCGTGAAACTCGTTATGTTGGCGGAAAGAGATCAAATAGCGTAAAAGTTTTTCTTGATTAATCTCACGCCCGACATAGTGAATTTGAATGCTACCCCAATCGGGCTGTTGTGTGATTAAACAGTTGGATTTCAGTAAATGGCTGACTAAAGTTTGTTCTACTTTTTCACTGTTATTATCAACGCAGTTTTGCAATAAATCGGCATTAAATTGGTAATTATCGATCACAATATCCAGCTGATCGATGCAAATTCCTTCAAGATATGCAATCTTTTGTTGTTGGTAATATTGCAAATCGTGCAGTGTCACTTTAACTTTACCGTTGGCACATTGCTGTAAATCTTGCTGAATTGTGGTTTCGACCTGCTGTTTGTCGGCAAAATGTGTCTGATTGAAACTGTTGAGATAGAGTTTAAAACTTTTTGACTCAATCAAATTTTCACTGTTGCAATCCAACACCACATCAGCAATCGCTACTTGTGGCACGCCATTTTTATTAAGCCACGAAATTTCATAAAGTGTCCAAATATCAGCACCTTGTGTAAAAGGTTGTTGTGATAAGATACCGAGCTGTTCACGGTTGAGTTTGCGAGGCACAGCTTGCAGTAATGAGGGGCGGTAATCTGTAGCGTATGTTGTTTTTTTTCCTAAAGTGAGTTTTATAAGGCTTTCGTCCTGATAATCTATCATATGTAATCCTTTGATTTTGTTATTATTGTATGTCCCAAGATAAATTAGAGACTAAACGGCAATGATCGCATTTGAATTGGAAAAGGTTTATTGCCTCAGCTAGCAGCCATTCTTTGCCACAACAAGGGCAACACCTTGCTAATTCTCGTTGCTTATCCTTTTCACCTACACGATAAAGATAGTAATAAACCGGGCGTTGTAAGTGGCTCTCCAACTGCTGCCGTAAAGCATAGCCTTGGCGTGAGAGCAGACTGGTAAAATCACTGATTTGATAAGTTGCCTCATTGACCAGAACATTGCCATTCATTTGCAATTGGTCGCAAGCCTGCCAATCCTCTTGCCAACGAATACAATTCATACCGAGTTGCGCATTATTGTAACAAAAATGATAAAGCGGAACAGGCAATAATTGTTGCAGCGTACAAATCGGTGAACTGCTTTTCAGATAATTGGTGTAAAGCACCAGTTGATCATCGTCTGTTAACTGCGTACAGGTTTCATCTGAATTGAGATCAATCGCCTGTAATTCTTCATTTGCCGGGAAAATGCCGGCTTGTGCTAATTTATCTAACGCCATTGTAACAAACTCACTGTTATGACGAGCGTGCAGCGCATCTTGCTCCGGACAATTGGCATCAATTTCAAAGGTGAGCAAGTTTTCGTCAGAGAAGTAATAGGTAAGCGGAATTTCGCGGCCAATAATTTGTCCGTTATAACGCCAAGCATCAATCAGTTGATTGCAGAGCATCACGCTTTCGTTGATGTGGTAGGCGGTATGATTTTTCGCGACAAGGTTAATTTTGGTTAAAAACATAAATTCACTCTTATACAAAATAACAAAATGGATATACTATGGCGTTTTAAAAAACGCTATTGTAATCAAAAAAAGAGAGCAGTGATGAAAAAAGAAAATTTATTAGCGGAATACTTATCTGAATTACAACAAATTATGCAGCAACATCAATTGTGGCAACTACAACCACCACCGGCTTCAGCGTTTGAAAGTCAACAGCCGTTTGCGCTGGATACGATGGAGGCGACAGAATGGTTACAATGGATTTTTATCCCACGTATGTCAGCGTTAATTGAAGCAGAAGCACCTTTGCCGACAGCTATTGCCATTTCCCCTTATTTGGAAGAGGCATTAAAAGAGCATCCACATTTACCGCAATTATTAGAACCGATTCAAAAAATTGAGGTGTTGTTGACTAATGTCTGATCAGCAAATGTTGGAAATTTTATATCAAGATCAAGCATTAATCGCGGTTAATAAACCAGCAGGAATGTTGGTGCATCGCAGCTGGTTAGATAAACACGAAACGGAGTTTGTGATGCAGAAGTTGCGTGATCAAATCGGGCAATATGTATTCCCGATTCATCGTTTAGATCGCCCGACTTCCGGGGTGCTGCTGTTTGCGTTAAATAGTGAAATCGCCAATGCGGTTTGTCGCCAGTTTGAACAAAAACAGGTGAAAAAAACAGTATCTTGCAGTTGTACGAGGCTATCTTACAGGACAGGAAAGAATAGATTACCCATTAAAGTTGAAATGGGACAAAATTGCTGATAAATTTTCGCAGCAAGATAAAACGCCACAAGAAGCAGTTACTGATTATCAAGGTTTGGCAACGCTTGAAATTCCTGTTGCGGTTGGACGTTATGCCACATCACGTTATAGTTTGGTACGTTTAACGCCACAAACTGGACGCAAACACCAGTTGCGTCGACATTTAAAGCATATTTTTCATCCAATTATCGGCGATACACAATATGGCGATTTGCATCAAAATCGAGCATTTAGTGCTTATTTTTCAGTAAATCGATTGATGCTACACGCAGAAAGCTTGGAATTATTGCACCCTAAAACACAGCAGGTATTGCGTATTTATGCGCCGCTAGATCAATCTTTTGCAAAAATCAGACAACTTTTTGATACGAAATACCACTTTATAAGCAAATAAATCGTGAAAATTTTGTGATATTTCTTCAATTTTTCACAAAAAATTAATATTGATTATTGCAAATCTTTGAGATGTCTTGTATATCTTATGGGTCTTCAGTCAAAGACCTGAATGAGCAAACATAATATCTCACCCTTTTACTAAAGAGGAACAACAATGAAAAAATTATTTAAATTAGGGATGGTTGCCTGTTTAATGATGACTTCCGCATCCGTAATAGCGGATGATAAGTTCGTTACTATCGGTACCGGCGGACAAACTGGTGTTTATTACGTTGTCGGTCAATCTATTTGTCAATTAGTGAATCGTGATACCGCAAAAACTGGTTTAAAATGTAATGCACCATCAACCGGTGCTTCTGTTGCAAACCTCAATGGTATTGCCAATAAACAATTGGATATGGGAATTGCGCAGTCTGACTGGCAATATCACGCTTATAACGGCACAAGTTCATTTGAAGGCAAGAAGAATGAAAAACTAAGAGCCGTATTCTCAATTCATCCAGAACCGTTTACTGTAATGGCTCGTGATGATTCAGGTATTAAAAGTTTTGATGATTTGAAAGGTAAACGTGTAAATGTTGGTGATCCAGGATCAGGTACTCGTGCTACAATGAATGTTATTCTTAAAGCAAAAGGTTGGGATGATTCTGTATTTAAAGTTGCATCTGAGTTAAAACCGGCAGAAATGGCTTCTGTAATGTGTGACAATAATTTAGATGCTATCAGTTATAACGTCGGTCATCCGAACGGTGCATTAAAAGAAGCTGCTGCGTCTTGTAATGCACATTTGGTGCCAGTAACAGGTCCTGCGATTGATAAATTAGTTGCTGATAATCCATATTATGCGAAAGCGGTTATTCCGGGTGGGCTTTATAAAGGTTCTGATCAGCCGGTAGATACTTTCGGGGTTTATGCAACTTTGGTTTCATCAACCGATGTTTCACCTGAAGTGGTTTATGATGTCGTGAAAGCGGTGTTTGATAATTTTGATCGTTTCAAACGTTTACATCCTGCATTTGCTAGCTTGAAAGAACAGGATATGATCAAAAATGCATTATCAGCACCGTTGCACGAAGGTGCAGTGAAATATTATAAAGAGCGTGGCTGGATGTAAGCGCCTCTCATCATTTATTGGATTATTGAAGGCAGGAAGTTTTCCTGCCTTTTTTCGGTTTTGAGTTTTGATTTTAGGAGAGCTTGAATGACCTCAACAATAAAAAAACAAGCTGTAGATATTGAAGATCTACAGGATATGGTCGCCTCAAATGATAGCGGTGGTCGCAATCCATATGGTATCTCTAAATATGTGATTATTTGGACGGCAATTGCTTGGTCATTATTTCAAATTTATTATGCTTCGCCGTTGCCGTTTTTGTTACAAGAGGGAATTAAAAGTTTAGGTTGGAATTTGAATGTAGTGGTAGATGACACCAAAGCACGTTCAATCCATTTGGCATTTGCTATTTTCTTGGCTTATTTATCTTATCCGGCATTTAAACGCTCTCCAAAGCAGCATATTCCCGTGATTGACTGGATCTTTGCTGTTGTAGGAGCTGTTTTATGCCTTTACCCGATAATTTTTTACAATGAATTGGTTACTCGTTTTGGTGCGCCTAACCTACAAGATATTGTTGTAGGTATTGTCGGTATTTTGTTATTGCTGGAAGGCACACGGCGTAGTTTAGGATTACCACTAGTGGTGATTGCTGTTGTATTTCTGCTTTATAACTATTTCGGTCAATTCTTTCCGAGCAGTTGGCTAATAAGCCATAGAACTGGAACGCTATCTCACATTATTAATCAACAATGGGTAACTACTGAGGGTGTGTTTGGGGTGGCACTTGGCGTATCAACTAAATATGTGTTCCTATTTGTTCTGTTCGGCGCATTATTAGATAAAGCCGGAGCAGGTAACTATTTTATTAAAACTGCCTTTGCTTATTTAGGGCATTTACGTGGTGGCCCGGCTAAAGCAGCGGTTGTGGCTTCCGGTTTAACTGGGTTGATTTCTGGTTCATCAATTGCCAATGTGGTTACGACCGGCACTTTTACAATTCCGATGATGAAACGTGTTGGTTTTTCAGCAGAGAAAGCTGGTGCGGTTGAAGTGGCTTCTTCAGTAAATGGACAGATTATGCCGCCGGTAATGGGTGCAGCAGCATTTTTGATGATCGAATATATCAATATGCCATATAACGAGTTAATTACCCACGCTTTCTTGCCGGCTGTAATCTCTTACATTGCATTAGTTTATATCGTACATTTGGAAGCGTGTAAATTGAATTTGCAGGGTTTACCACGTCAAGATGTAGCAAAACCGTGGGTAGTTACCGTTTTAAGAGCATTATCTACTTTCATTATTATCTGCCTGCTCTATTTTGCTGTAGAGTTCGGTTTGGGTTGGTTAAAAGTGGTAATGCCTGATTTTGCTTTTGTCATTGTTTGCTTATTGTTGGCAATTATCTATATGTTATTGCTATACCGTGTTTCTACTTTTCCAGATCTAGAAATTGATGAGCCGAATCAGGAAGTTGTGGTGTTACCAAGAGTTAAACCTACCGTTAATTCTGGGCTACATTTCTTACTACCTGTAGTCATTTTAATTTGGTGTTTGATGGTGGAACGTTTGTCACCGGGCTTATCCGCTTTCTGGGGTACAATGGCGTTAACTGTGATTTTATTAACACAACGTCCATTATTGGCTTATTTCCGTAAACAGGATGATTTAGCAAAAAGTTTCAAACAGGGCTGGCAAGAATTAATTAACGGTTTAGAAACCGGCGCAAGAAATATGATTGGTATCGGTATTGCAACAGCAACAGCCGGTATTATCGTAGGCGTAGTGGCACTGACCGGTTTCGGCGTACAGTTATCTGGCATTATTGAGGTATTATCAATGGGTAATATCTTATTGATGTTGATTTTAGTTGCTGGGTTTAGTTTGATTCTTGGTATGGGATTACCGACCACAGCAAACTATATTGTGGTTTCTTCCTTAATGGCAGGTGTTATTTTGGAAGTAGGTCGCCAAAATGGATTAATTGTGCCATTGATTGCTATCCATTTATTCGTATTTTACTTTGGTATTATGGCGGATGTGACACCACCAGTTGGGTTGGCATCATTTGCCGCTGCTGCTGTTTCCGGTGGAAATCCAATCAAAACTGGTATGGTGGCATTCTTCTATAGTATGCGTACTGCGTTATTGCCGTTTCTATTCATTTTCAATACTGATTTGTTATTATTGAATGTCGACCTTTTCCACGGCGTACTGATTTTCTTTGTGGCAACGATTGCAATGATGGTGTTTACTGCGGCAACAATGGGCTGGTTTATGACCAAAAATAAATGGTGGGAAACCATTGCACTGCTGTTGATTGCCTTTATGTTGTTCAGACCGGGCTTCTTTATGGAATATGTATCGCCAAGCCAGCGTCATATTCAACCGGAACATTTAATTGAAGAAGTGGCACACGCACCGGTTGGTGAGCCATTGACACTGAAAGTTTCTGGCGTGAATCCTTATGGCAAACAGATAGAATTCTTTGCTGAATTAAAAGTACCGGCAGGGGATAGCGGTGAAGAACGTATACAAAATATGGGCTTGACTTTATTGCCAACAGATGAACGGGTTGAAGTGAATGGTGAGCAGATTAAGAAAATCTTAATTGATAACGTTGAAATTGACTCGCCGGCAGCAAAAGCTAACCTTAATTGGGATCAGGTGATTTTAGATGTATCTTTGCCGTTGAAAGGTGCGTTTAATAAGGAATGGATGTTTATTCCGGCATTATCGATTTTGGCTGTTTTAGCGTGGAATCAACGTCGTCGTAAATTTACAAGGGGAAAATAGATGCAGTTATTTAATAAAATTTTAATCGCAGTGGATTTGGGGCATTTAGAAGGAGCAAAAAAGGCGGTGAGAACCGCCTTAGCAATGACGGAAGGCAATCCTGATGCCGTGTTGCGGATTGTCAGCATTGTGCCACCGTTGGGAAACAGCTTTGTTTCTTCATTGTTACCTCGAAACTTTGATAAGGATGTGTTGGCGGAAGCCAATAAACGTTTGCACGACTTTACTCAGGAAAACTTTCCGGCAGATCGTAAAGTGCAACATATCGTGGCACACGGTACGGTTTATGAAGAAATAAATACTATTGCACAAGAAAAGGATGTTGATTTAATCATTATGATGGCAACAAAACCGGGAAAGCCGGGATTAAGTTCCAATACCGTGAAAGTCGCACGTTTCAGTGAAAAACCAATTTTAATTTTGCGGTAGTTGTGATGAGAAGTCCTCCAATCTGCAATATTGGAGGATTTTTATCTGTGTTAATGATTAATTTCGTTCATAACGTAAACGTAATGACACTGAATCGGCATAGCGTAATGCAAACGGTTTGGCAATTTCTACTTCCGCCCATTCTACCGCTTCTGGTTCAGCAATAATTTCTAACACTTCTCGCACCATTCGTTCTAACAATGCGAATTTATGTGTTTCAACATAATGAATCACTTTTTTGGTAATAGTTCGATAATTCAATGCATCTTCTACATTGTCACTTAAACTGGCTTTTTCGCAGTTATAACTGAGTTGAATTTGCAGAACAACATCCTGTTTATTGTTAATTTCTTCCTCTTTAATTCCAATAAAAGTGCGTAAACGTAGATCGCTGATTGTAATTACGGCTGAATTAATAATTGGCATTATACCTCCTTATAGCATCGCTTTTTTGCTATTATAGCTTAGTTTAAAATTAAGATTGAACAGGAAATCCTATGGAAACAAATGTTGCTAAGAGCAATATTAAAAATGTCATTATTATATTGGCTTGTCTTGTGATTATTTTAGCGGGAATTAAATCTGCTGTTGAAATTATTGTGCCGTTTTTGCTAGCACTTTTCTTGGCCATTGTTTGTACGCCACTTATTAATTTCTTAGTTAAATTAAAAGTGCCGTTATGGTTGGCGGTTATCGCATTATTGGGCTTAATTGTGATTGCATTGACTTTTTTCGCCGGCTTGGTCGGTACTGCTGTGAATGAGTTTTCCGCATCCATTCCAACTTACAAACAGTTATTAGCACAACGTATTTCCGGTTTGGCAGCAATTATGGATCGTTTTGATTTATATCGTTTTTTACCAAAAACTATTGTTGAAGAACATCTTGATCCGAATATTATTATGGGACTGATCCGCCGTCTTTTGACTGGAATATCTGGTGTGATTACCAATGGTTTTGTGTTGTTGTTAATTGTGGTGTTTATGCTGTTTGAAGCACCGAGTATGAAACAAAAATTGGCAATTTTTTTCCAAAATAAACAGGAGAAAAAAGAGCTGGAGAATATTCAACGAGTGTTAAATAGTGTCATTAGTTATTTGGCAATTAAAACTTTTGTGAGTTTGTTAACCGGTGTGTTGGTGTGGGCAGCGTTGGCAATATTAGGGATACAGTATGCGGTGCTTTGGGGAACGGTTGCTTTTTTGCTTAACTATATTCCTAATATCGGTTCAGTTTTAGCTGCTATTCCGGTTGTTGTACAAGCATTAATTCTAAATGGTTATAGTGACAGTTTGCTAGTGGCGATAGCTTTTTTGGTTATTAATATGATTATAGGTAATATTATTGAACCACGTTTGATGGG
Source organism: Gallibacterium genomosp. 1 (assembly GCF_001678575.1). NCBI lineage: Bacteria > Pseudomonadati > Pseudomonadota > Gammaproteobacteria > Pasteurellales > Pasteurellaceae > Gallibacterium > Gallibacterium genomosp. 1. Next base: position 27,583 of record NZ_JTJP01000047.1, on the reverse strand, counting down.
AAGAACATTAGGCTTGTCCACTTTGGTTGTTTTTATCTCATTGATTTTTTGGGGTTGGTTGTTGGGATCGGTAGGAATGCTACTTTCTGTCCCGTTGACAATGGCGGTAAAAATTGCATTAGAATCAAGTGAAAATACAAAAAAATATGCCTATTTATTAGGTGATGGGCGAGAGTAAACGTGCTTTAAATTTAGAAAAAATCTGCCGTTAGTGGCAGATTTTTTGTTGGTGTAAAAAGTATGATGAACAGCATTAAAGCGGAATATTAATAAAAAAGACCAATAGCACCGGAACGACAAGATTAATAATAAAGCCGAAACTGATTGCCAATGGTACGGCTTCAATACCACCACTGCGTTGAATAATCGGCAGCGTGCAGTCCAGTGCGGTTGCACCTGCAATTCCGATAGCGGTCGCTCTAAAATGATGCATAAATAACGGAATTAAAAACAGACTTGCAATTTCTCGTGATAAGTCGTTGAAGAAAGCGATGCTTCCCCAAATCGGTCCCCAAGCATCATTTAATAAAACGCTTGATAATGAATACCATCCCATACCGGAAGCAATCGCTAATCCTTGAACAATAGATAGTTGTAATGTCAATGCCGCTAAAATACCACCGCATAGAGAACTAATAGTCAACAAAATTGAAACAGCAATGCCGTGTTTATTAAAGAAAACCTGGCGTAGATTGATGCCACTGTTCCTAAGTTGAATGCCAACCAAAAAAATTAAAACAATTAACACATAGGTGCTTGAACCGTGTGGAATACTAAAATAGTTTTTTCCTAAGAAACCAATAATAAATCCTAAAACGACCATACTGCACATTTTTGCTGAGTCTAAAATCATCTTCAAACGGGAAGGCATTTGCTTTTGTGAGTTTAAAGTTGATACAGGATAGCGTTTATCGTACAGCATTAAACAGAGAATATTTAAACCGTGGATAACAAGGCTGAATACGGCGGCTTTGAACGCTATATTAGGCAAGGTTCTCGCTAAATCATCTAATTGACCTAACGAGCACCCCATCACAAACAGAATTAAAAACAGCAACCACATTATTGATTTATTCACCCAATGAATAAATGTGACGTTGTGACTTTTAATTAAATAACCTAAGAAAAGAGGCACTAATACAATGGATAAGCTTTCTAACATAAAAATGATAATTCAGACTTGATATTAAGTAAAAGTCGATAATTATCGGAGATTAATGGGGAATGTCAAATAAAAGGCGATGGAATGTGCTAAGATACATTGCATATTTATCAGGATGTAGGATCCGTTATGTATCTTAAACAGATTGAAATTGTCGGCTTTCGCGGTATTCATCGCCTCTCTTTCCAATTACGTTCTAATATGGTGTTAATTGGTGAGAATGCGTGGGGAAAATCGAGTTTATTGGATCTATTAAGTCTAGTTTTTAATAAAGAGGCTCAACTTTATCAATTTCAGCCGCAAGATTTTTTTCAATCAAATCAAGCTGAAATTAAATCCGCTACTTCCATTAATTTGTTATTTACTTTTAGCGAATCGCAACAGCAAGAATTAAACCAACAAATGCACCATTTTTTGCATCCGGTAGCAGTGTCTCACGAAGATGGCTATTACAGAATTTACTTGCGTGTTTTTGCGGAACCACAAGAAAGTGGTGAAATTGCTACTAGTTATACCTTTATTGATGGTCAGGGAAATATCTTACCGTTAGAAATGGCACAGCAGCAAAAATTAGTGAGTCGATTAATTCAGCGTCATACGATTTATCGTTTTAGAGATGCTAGGTTAAAACAACGCCCATTACAATTACAAGCAGTGAAGGCAAGCAAAAAATTAGATCCGGACATTCTGGATCAATTCGCAGCAGTGATGCTATTACTACGTTATTATTTTATACCAGAGAGTGAACGTTCAGAAACTGTAGGTGATACCAGTATTTTATGGAAAAAGGTAAAAAAATTAACAGAGCAATTGCGGATTGGTGATGAAAAATTGAAACGTTATTTCTTTATCTATTTAGTGAAACATTTCCTTCCAGATGACAACACACTGTTTTCTCAGGTTAGTAATCCAATTATTCTGTTTGAAGATCCGGAGTCACGATTGCACCCACGATTAATGTCGATTATGTGGGAGCTTGTTAATTATATTCCATTGCAACGTTTGATTACGACAAATTCAGTTGCGTTGTTAGCGCATATACCATTACATTCTATTTGCCGTTTGGAGAGAGGGGAAGATCGTATTCAGGCTTATCAGCTGGATAGATACGACTTGGGAAAAGTAGATGTACGTCGCTTAACCTTTCATATTCGTTATAACCGTTGTTTAGCGCTATTTTCACGGGTTTGGATGTTTGTTGAGGGGGAAACAGAAGTCTGGATTTTAAATGAATTAGCACGAATTTTAGATCTAAATTTAGAAAATGAAGGAGTACGTATAGTTGAATTTGCACAGTGCGGAATTAGACCACTAATAAAATACGCTAATTTGATGGGGATTAAATGGCATATGTTGGCAGATGGTGATGATGCTGGACAAAGATATGCCGCTATTGCTGCTGATTTATTACAAGAAAATGAGCATTATTTAGATAAAATAACCTTGTTACCAAGAAAAGATATTGAACACTATTTTTTTGATAATGGATTTGATAATGTCTTTAAGAGGTTAGCGAGATTACCGACACAACATAAACTCAGTAAGTCGCAGATTATTCAACGTGCTATTCAGAATACTTCAAAGCCGGATTTGGCTTTGGCAATAGTAGGTGAGGTAGAAAAATATGGAATACAATTTATTCCATTACTATTTCGTCGTTTATTTTCTAAAATATTATTACTTGCAAAAGAACAGGGAGTATAAAAAATTTAGCTTTTTTTCAAAAAATGTAAGTATTTTTTGTTAGAATTAAAAGGAAAAGCCTGTTACTCGCTTTTCCTTTCTTTTTTTGTTTATCATACAGGTATTTTTTTATGCAAAATCAATGCTTTTTAGCAAAATTCTTCCATTTAGAACAGCATAATACAGATGTCAAAACTGAAATTATCGCTGGGATTACCACCTTTTTAACAATGGTTTATATCGTGTTCGTTAATCCCTCTATTCTCGGCGTGGCAGGAATGGATACGCAAGTTGTGTTTGTCACGACTTGTCTGATTGCAGCGTTTGGTAGTATTTTTATGGGATTATTTGCCAATTTACCAGTTGCTTTGGCACCAGCAATGGGGTTAAACGCTTTTTTTGCTTATGTTGTGGTGAGCAAAATCGGTTTATCTTGGCAGGTCGGAATGGGGACGATTTTTTGGGGTGCAGTCGGGTTATTGACTTTAACTTTGTTTCAAATCCGTTATTGGCTCATCGCTTCGATTCCACTCAGCTTACGTGTCGGTATTACTGCTGGAATCGGATTGTTTATTGCATTAATGGGCTTTCATAATGCCGGTATTATCGTACCGAATGAAGTCACTTTAATGGCTTTAGGTGATCTTCATTCACCTACAGTCCTGCTTGGCATTTTGGGTTTTTTCATTATTGTTATTCTCTCGTCTAAGAATATTCACGCTTCTGTGTTGGTTTCAATTATTGTTACTACCGTGCTTTCATTGCTTTGGGGTAAAACTGAATTTAACGGTATTTTCTCTATGCCACCAAGTATTACTTCGGTTGTTGGGCAAGTAGATGTTATGGGTGCATTACAAGGAGATTTATTAGGAATTATCTTCTCTTTTATGTTGGTGAATCTGTTTGATTCTTCAGGCACGTTGTTAGGTGTAACTGATAAAGCTGGTATCAGCAATGCGCAAGGGACTTTCCCGAAAATGAAACAGGCACTTTATGTCGATAGTATCAGTTCTGTAACAGGCGCTTATCTGGGGACTTCTTCTGTTACTGCTTATATTGAAAGCAGTGCCGGCGTGTCGGTCGGAGGACGTACCGGTTTAACTGCAGTAGTTGTCGGTATTTTGTTCTTAATAGTGATGTTTATTTCGCCATTGGCGTCTATTGTGCCGCCATATGCAACTGCTGGAGCATTGATCTATGTTGGTATTTTGATGTCTTCCAGTTTAATCAAAGTGCGTTGGGATGATTTAACCGAGGCAACACCAGCGTTTATTACTGCGGCGATGATGCCATTTACCTACTCAATTACCGAAGGGATTGCACTTGGTTTTATCAGTTACTGTGTGATGAAATTCTTTACCGGAAAAGCCAAAGAGGTTTCTATTCCGGTCTGGTTAATTGCCGTATTATTTTTACTTAAAATTATTTTTGTAAATTAAGGGATTACTATGCAAAAGCTACTTTATATTTTAAATGAGTCACCTTATGGTGGTGAAAAAACTTTCAATGCGTTGCGTTTTGCATTGGCATTAAAAGAAGAACACAACCAAGATGTAGAAATGAAAATTTTCTGTTTTTCTGATGCCGTATTGTCCGGTTTAAAAGGACAAAATCCGAAAGAGGGTGCAAATGTTCAGGAAGTATTAGCCATTTTGACCGGTTTAGGGGTAGAGGTAAAATTATGTACCACTTGCACAAATGCACGAGCGATCTCTAAACAGCCGCTGATTGAAGGGGTGTCATTAGGCACATTAGCAGATGTTGCCGAATGGACTTTATGGGCGGATAAAGTATTAACTTTCTAATATTATTAAGGTTGTCGTAGCAGTTGCTCGGCAACCTTCTCATTTAAACAAGCCAATCTTTTAATTTCTATTAAAGTAAATTTGAACAGAATGAATACGCCACTAAATGTGATTACATTACCTTTAGCACAGAATAATATTATTGAGGCTTCTGCCGGTACGGGCAAAACTTATACGATGGTTACGCTCTATTTGCGTTTATTGTTACAGGCGGGAGAGAATAATTTCCCTACGCCGCTGGATATTGAGCAGATTTTAGTGGTAACGTTCACTCGGGATGCGACACGGGAATTGCGTCAACGCATTCGTGAAAGAACCCAATTGTGGTTAAAATTATTGGAGAGTTATCAACAAAATCGTGATAAAAGTGAAATTAAGGATAATGAGCTACTAGCATTGTTACCTTATATCGAAGCACAATTACCACTTGCAATCCAACGTTTATCTTTTGCTTGTGAATATATTGATAAAGCAGCAATTTTTACGATTCACGGTTTTTGCCAACGTATTTTGCGTCAATATGCTTTTGATTCAGGTTTAGGTTTTAAATTTGAGTTGTTAGAACAGAATCAAGAGCAATTACGGCAAGTTAATTACCAGCTGTGGCGAGACAAATTTTATTCCATTTCGGCAGAACAGGCTCAAATTGTGCGTCAGGTTTTTGTTACTCCGGATAAATTGTTTCAACAGAATGAACGTCTGTTAACGGGGGAACTGCCTAAAATCAATCAAACGTTGCCGTTTACCGATATCAGTGCCGGATTGGATTATTACCAGCAGCAACTGCAACAGTTTCAACGGCTTGAACAACAATATTTAGCAGAGTTTATCGATTGGTTCAAACAGTATGAAGAAAACTTGAATCAGCAACGTTCAAAATCCAAAAAATTTACTGATTATTTCGATGCAGTACTTTCGGCAACAGCAACGATTGAGCAAAGAATTGCCTTAGCGGAAAAATTGTTGCCGATCTATTTTAAGAAAAATAAAGAAGTTGAACTGCCAGCTTTTGTGATTGAGTTTAAAAATTTTTTGCAGCAGTTTTCGCAAAATGATTTTTGTCAAAAAATGCACTACCTTTATGTGGCGGAATTACGACAACGCATTTTTGAATATCAAGATAACCATAATGAAAAGCAATTTGATGATCTGTTGCGGATGTTGCGCGATGTTCTTCAAAAACCGTCAGCCCACAAATTAATCGCTTTGATTCGCCAACAATATCCGTTTGCTATGATTGATGAGTTTCAGGATACTGATCCTGTACAGTTAGCCATTTTTTCAAAAATTTATCTACAAGCTGTAACAAATGAAACCACCACCGGATTTACCGTAATCGGCGATCCTAAACAGGCGATTTATCGCTTTCGTGGTGCGGATATTTTCACCTATTTATCGATAAAAGATAGCTGTGAACAGCACCAAGCGATAGAACATATTTATACGTTACAACGTAATTATCGCTCAAGTGCTAAATTGATTGAAAGCATTAACAATTTGTTTTTAAAAGCAAAAAATCCGTTTTATTTGGATGAAATTGAATTTATTCCTGTTGAAGCGGCACAACAAACGAGTGCTTTTTATGTTCAGGGGCAGGTGCAAAAAGCGTGGCAACTATTGCAATTAACACAGGATGAAAACAACGGTCTCACAATGGAGATAATGGCACAGGCTTTTGCTTCCCATTTGCAACAGTTATTGACGATTTCACAACAAGGAAACGCCTATTTTGGTGCTGATGGACAAGAGAAACAGGCAATTACTGCAAAGGATATTGCGATTTTGGTGCGTAATGGTAAAGAGAGCGACATTATCAGACGCGCTTTGACACAAAAAGGTATTGCTTCGGTTTATTTATCGGAGCGTTCCAATGTGTTTACCAGTATGGCGGCAAAAGATCTTTATCGTATTTTACGTGCTTGTTTAACGCCGTTTAACGAAGGGGCGGTGTTGGCAGCTGTAGGCTGTACCTTATGGGGGCTGACAGCAGATCAAATTTATCAGTTGAAACAAAATGAAACAGAGTGGGCAGCGTTGATTGAACGTTTACTGCATTATCAAACGGTGTGGCAAGCACAAGGTGTGTTACCAATGCTGTATCAACTTTTCCAATCGGAACAAATTCCGCTACGATTGCAACAATTTGATTTCAGTGAGCGTTATTTGGTTGACTTATTGCACTTAAGCGAATTATTACAACAAGCGATGAACCAACAACAGAATGAAGAGGCATTGCTTAATTGGTTTGAATTACAATTGAGCGGAAATAGTGATAGCGAAGAAAATCGCTTGCGTTTGGAACGGGAGCAAAATGTTGTTAGCATCATTACTATTCATAAATCGAAAGGCTTGGAATATCCACTCGTTTGTTTGCCATTTATTTTAAATCCGGCTTCAAACCGCAAAGAGGCGTTTGGTTTTTATCACGATGAGCAGAAACAATTAATTTGGGATCTACACAATCAGCAACCGGAAAAAGCGGAAAGAGAAGTTAAAGCGGAAGAGATGCGTTTGCTTTATGTGGCGTTGACACGGGCGAAATATCAATTAATTGTGGGCGTACCAGCAACCTTTAATGCAATCAATAATAAATTTAGCAAATGGGATAGCAAAAAGTTAACTGCGTTGGATTATCTGTTGTTGGGCGGACAACAGAACGTTGAGCAAAAAGAGGTGAGTTATGCCACATTATTGACACAAGCATTGGCAGATAATTATGAAATGCAAGAGATAACAGAAACGGATGAGATCAACAGCCCAATGCAGTCGTCAGCACCAAGAGAGTTATCGGCACGGCAATTTCATCAAAACATTGAAAAAAATTGGCGAGTAACCAGTTTTTCTGCTTTGCAGGCGAAATTGCAAGCATTGTATGGTGAACATTTAAGCGATAATGCGCAAGATTATACCGATAATGCAATTGAAGTAGATGATGAAGAAACAGTGCCTTCAGCAAAGCCGCTTTCCATTTATCCTCAACATTTTACCCCGTTTGATCTCCCGAAAGGAGCAGGTGTTGGTTCAGTGCTGCACACCTTTTTAGAAAAATTGGATTTTATTCAGCCGCTAAAAACGCAATCATTGCAAATCTTATGCCAGTATCTTGGTTTGGATGAACAGTGGCTTGAGCCATTACACCTTTGGTTTAGCAATATTTTGCAACAGCCATTGCCGGAAATGGGCTGTTTGGCAAATGTTGCTTCGACAGATAAATTAATGGAAATGCAGTTCTATCTCAAATTGGGTAATTTATTTAATCAACAACAGTTCAACCAAATATTAAGACAATACCATCCTTTGTATGATCAACAACATCCGGTGCAGATTGAAGAGATTCAAGGTGTTATTCGAGGGGTTGTTGATCTGGTTGTTAGACAGAATGGAAAATATTATCTAATTGATTATAAAAGTAATTTTTTAGGAGATGGTATCGAATATTATCAGCCGGATAAATTGGCAAAAGCGATCTCATCGCAACGTTACGATTTGCAATATTTGATTTACAGTTTGGCATTACATCGTTATCTGAAATGGCGTGATCCGAATTATCGCTATGAAACACATTTCGGTGGCGTGTTTTATCTGTTTTTACGTGGAATGGCGGTGCAGAATAATGCGCAAACAGGGGTTTATTTTACGAAGCCGTCTGTTGAATTGATTGAAAAATTGGATCAATTGTGGGGTGAATGATGTTGGCATTATTACAACAATTACGTGATCAAAAATTGATTGAAAATATTGATTACTATTTTGCCGACTACATCGCACGGCAAGGGCGGTTGCAAACAAAAGAGATTAATGATTTGGCTGCATTATTTGCTGCATTATTAAGTTTTGCTAATCAACAAGGGCATAGTTGTCTGTTTTTGACAAAAAGTGTATTAGAAAATCCGTTCGAGTTGAAATATCAGCCAGAACAGCAGGCATTATTGCAACAAATTGAGAATGTGCTTGCGCCTTATGATGTGAAAGCATTGTTAGCAAATTTAGTACAACATCCGGCTTTTTCGGTGAATGATCAGCAAAATACACCGATTGTATGCAAAAAAATTGGTGAAATTGATGCACTCTATTTTCATCGAATTTGGCAAGATGAACACTATGTCGCAGCACGTTTAAGCGATAGTCGATTAATTCACTATCAACAGAATGAATTGATGGATTTGAAACGAATTTTGAAAATATTATTTCCTCATTCTCAGCAATCGCCAGACTGGCAGAAAATTGCGGTAGCGACGGCATTTTCATCAACAATCAGTTTTATTTCTGGTGGCCCAGGTACAGGAAAAACGACAACGGTTGCCAAATTGTTGCTTGGTTTGCAATGGTTGCAGAAAATACGCAACCAGTCTTGGCTAAATATTCGATTAGCCGCACCGACCGGAAAAGCAGCAACACGATTAACGGAATCATTACATCAGGCGATTCAAAACATTCATTTACCGCTTGATTTATCACAAACGTTGCCACAAGAAGCTGCGACCATTCACCGTTTATTGGGGATGCGTCCCAACAGCCAACCACGTTATCATCAGCAACAGCCGCTCAATATTGATGTGTTAGTGATTGATGAAGCCTCAATGATTAATTTAGCATTGATGGCAACACTGTTGCGTGGCATAAAACCGAGTACGAAATTGATCTTTTTAGGTGATAAAGATCAATTGGCTTCGGTGGAAAGCGGTGCAATTATGGCGGAATTGGGGCAATTTTTATCATTTGATTACAGCCAGCGACAAGCGACTTTTTTAGCAACAGTTTGTGAACAGCAGCTTGCATTTAGTAATGAACTGAACTTTATTCGTGACACGCTTTGTCATTTGCAACATAGCTATCGTTTTAATCAAAATACCGGAATTGGGCAGTTGGCAAAGGCGGTTAATCAACGTCAAGCTGAAGAAAGCTGGCAACTTTTTGCTGAATATAACGATATTCGTGTGCTGCCGTTATTTCGACAAGGTGAAGCAAGCAATCAACAGGTGGTGGATTTTGCAGTTCAACTTTATTCCGATTATTTTCAATTTGTACAAAGTGAAAATAATTGGCAGCCGGCAGAGATTGCAAAGGCGTTTATGTTATTTAAACAAGCACGTTTGTTAAGTGCATTGCGTAACGGGCAATTCGGTGTGGAGCAGTTAAATCAACGCATTGCAGAACAGTTACGGCGTAAGAAATATATCCGTTTTCAACACACACACGAATGGTATCTCGGTAAGCCGGTGATTGTTTTGCAAAATGATAACAATAGTCGCTTGTTTAATGGCGATATAGGTTTAGTATTACCTGATAAAAACGGAGATTTAAAAGTTTGGTTTGAAGCAGAGCAAGGATTCCGTGAAGTGTTATCAAGCCGAGTGCCTAGTGTTGAGCCGGCTTATGTGATGACCGTACATAAATCGCAGGGTTCTGAATTTACGCGTACCGTGCTGGTATTGCCGGCAGAATATAATCCGCTGTTGAGTAAAGAACTTATCTATACCGCAATTACCCGAGCGAAACAGGAGTTTACGGTATTTAGTCGGGAAACGATTTGGAAAACGGCAGTGCGAACACAAACCCAGCGTTACAGCGGTTTGGCACAGCAAATTAAACAGATTTTTAAGGAAAAGGAGTAAGAGGATGCTATTAAAGGCAATTCCGGCATTGAGTGATAACTATATTTGGTGTTACAGCAGAGATAATCAGCACGCATTAATTGTTGATCCATCAGAAGCTGAGGTGGTTGAAGATTTTTTACAGCAACACCAACTTAAAATTGAAGCAATTTTAATTACTCATAATCATAGTGATCATACTGGTGGTGTAGCTGAATTGCGTAAATATTATCCGTTTGCCCCAATTTATGCGCCGGCAGAAGTCGACCATTTAGCCACACATATTGTCAGTGCCGGTATGCAACATACGCCTTATTATTCCATTCGTATTTTGGAAACCGGAGGACATACAGCAGGTCATTTAAGTTATCTGGTGGATAATCATCTCTTTTGTGGTGATACCTTATTTTCTTTGGGTTGTGGCAGGGTTTTTACAGGGGATTATCAGCAAATGTTTGATTCCTTACAGAAAATTAAACAGCTGCCGGATGATACGATAATTTGTGCCGCTCACGAATACACGTTGAGTAATTTACGTTTCGCACAAACGGTAGAAAATAGTGATGCTCTTCAGGATTATGCGCAACAGATAGAGAAATTACGCAGAGAGCAAAAACCGACACTACCGACAACATTAGCTGTAGAAAAAGCATTAAATCCTTTTTTACGCTGTAAGAATGTCGAAGAATTTATTGCATTACGTAAAGCGAAAGATAGGTTTTAGAGGTATGGCGGTATTAACATTCCGCCATTATTTTTGAATTAATCGTGAAGTACGCCGCTATTAAACATTGGTAATCCCAAAATGATTAAACTATCGCGGTAAATACCTAAAAGTTCCTTGTCTGAAACTTTTTGTAAATCAGCAATAGGCTTATCCAGTGCTGCAACAGTTTCAATAGTTATACCTTGCGGGCCCGATTCTTTAACAGCGAGTTCAAGCAAGGTTTGACCTCGTCTGACGTGGCTACCTGAACTAATTAAAACGGTATGTTTAATATTATGGTGTGCTAAAGCATAACGGGAGAATAAGGTATTTTCGACTGTAGAACGGGCATAATTTTCTGCAAAAATTCTTTTACCTTCAATACCTTGCTTAATTAACCAATCTTTCATTAAGTTACCTTCAGTTTGATTATTTTTTGGAACGCCACCGGTCACGATAATGAGAGATTCAGGGTTTTGTTTAGCAAGTTCTAATGTTTTTTGTAATCGCTGAATGAGAATATCATTCATACTTCCATCAGGATTTAGCGCATAACCTAAAGTTATAATGGCATCATTTTGCGTTAATTTTCGATCTAATTTATCTGTAATCGGTAATTTAGTTACTTTATCAATAGTTGCAAACATTTGTTTCAATAAAGAGGCTTTTTCTGGCGCAATTTGTTCTAAATGTTTTAAATATTTTTCACTATTTTGAGGATCATTTTGATAACGATACCAACTGGACAAATACATATTTGTTTTGACATCATCCGGCGCAATATTTAATGCTTCTTTATATAATTCAATAGCTTTATCTACATTCCCGTTATAGATATTCGCATTTGCAGCACCAAGAACAAAGTCTATTCTATATGGTTCTAATTTATGGGCTGTTAATAAAATATTGGAAATTTGTTCCATATTACTTGGTAGCTTAGCGGTAAAGCCTGAGTTTGAAACTCTTGCAGGAGATTTTTGTATTTCAAGTGCTTGTTCCAATAAATTATCAACTGTTTGGCGTTGTGAGATAAGGTTTTGGTATTGTATTTGTGGCTGTAAAACTTCAACTGTTGGTGCTGATGAATAAACATTACAGGCTATAAATACAGAAAGAGTAGTTACAGTGAGTTTAAATATTTTCTTCATATTCAAGTTCCTTCTAAATATTAGCTTGATAAAGTTTTTATTATAATAAAATCATAAAGAAAAGATGTGATGATAATCACGAAATGTAAAGCTAAAAGTAAAAAGAGAATTATATTCAGATTGATATAATGAATACTGCAACTAGCATCAGATAGGTGATTCATTGCGTTATTTGAATCGGTATCAGTTAACTATTTCTCTTGAATTATTAACCAAAAAAGTGGGGCAAATGCCCCACTGAAATTGAAGGAATTAAAGATACTGTTTGAATTGATCTTGAATGCTGAGTAACTGTTGTTTAGTTAACATAAATACGCCGTCACCACCGTGTTTGAATTTAATCCACTCAAATGGTACGGTTGGAAATTGCTCAATTAAATGCACCATACTATTGCCTACTTCGCAAACTAATACACCGTTATCATTTAAATATTCCGGCGCGGCAGCAATAATTCTTTTCGCTAAAATTAAACCATCATTGCCAGCTTCAAGTGCTAATACCGGTTCGTGTGAAAATTCTTCGGGCATATTTGCAAGGTCTTCAGCATCAACATAAGGCGGATTGCTGACAATCAGATCATACCCCTCTTTTGGCAAATTATTGAATAAATCAGATTGCAATGGGAACACTTGATGTTCAAGGTGGTGGTTGGCGATGTTGATTTCGGCAACATTCAATGCATCTAATGAAATATCGACAGCGTCAATTTCAGCATTTGGAAATTTGTTTGCACAGGCAATAGCAATACAACCACTACCAGTACACATATCCAAAATGCGTTTAGGTTCGCTACGCAATACACCAGTGAAACCGTCTTGAATTAATTCGCCTATTGGCGAACGTGGAATAATTACCCGTTCATCAACGTAAAACTGCAAACCGCAGAACCAAGCTCTACGTGTAAGATAAGCTACCGGTTTTCTCGTTTCAATTCTATCCGTGATAAGCGATAGTAATTTCTGTTTTTCTATATCGGTCAAACGTGATTGATATAGTTCAGTGGGTATATCTAATGGTAGATGAAGGGTAGAAAGTACAAGTTGCACAGCTTCATCCCACGCATTATCAAAACCGTGACCGTAAAAAATATCGGAAGCATTAAAATAGCTATACGTCCAACGCAAAAAGTCTTGAATAGTATGCAAGCTGGATAAAGGCGAATGAAGTTGAATTTCTTCAATAATATCTTGATTAAAAAGAGGTTGTTCAGTCATAAAAATCATTGTATTGCTTGAAAAAAGATATTGCAGTTATACCACATTTTCGCATTAAAGTGTATGTGTTAGAATAACTGACAACTATCAAGGAGACAGTTAATGGATAATGAAGATAAAGCTTTGTTTCGTGAGTTTGTCAAAGGAATAAAGCCCTTTAAACAGGATAAAATAACCTTTACCGCTAAACGTAAGCAAGTTATAAAACAAAAACAACAGATTAAAGAAATCCGTGAAAAAGAAGATGCGCTATTTTATTTTTCTGATGAATATGAACCATTGCTTGATACGCAAACAATGCGCTATTTACGAGAAGATGAAGATAGTTATGTTTTAAAACGCTTACGTCGGGGTGATTTTATTCCGGATCTTTTTCTAGATTTACACGGATTAACCAAAGAACAAGCGAAACAAGAGCTGGCTTCATTAATATTAGCTTGTGAAAGAGAACATTTACCCTGCGCTTGTATTATGACAGGGTATGGCAATCATACTTTAAAAAATCAAATACCTCGCTGGTTGGTACAGCATCCAAAAGTCATCGCATTGCATTATGCTACTAAAGAATGGGGCGGAGATGCTGCTATTTTTGTACTGATTGATGTGGGTGTAGATCTAATAATGTAAATAGCCAATTTTCATTGGCTATTTATTACAAAGGGTGACACCTGTTTTTTCAGTATCAATCATATTTAATGAACAAAGTCGGTTAGGGCTTAGTTGGCAAGGAAAGACAAAAAATTGCTTATTATCTCTTTCAAGAGATTTTGATAATATTAAAATATTATTATTGGTAGATAGAACATAATAAGGTTGCCCTTCAATTGACATCCTCCCCGCCCTAAAGGACGGGGATTCCTACCAGCTCCCACGCTTTTTGCGTGGGCTACTCTCGGTGGGTTCTTGTTGCTGACCTCTCAATGAAGTTCACTTCACAAGCTCTACGGGCATGTCCTGCCCTGACATTTTATTACGCGTGGACGATAGCTCGCCCACGCCCCAATACATTTAACGCTCCAACCACATCGGCATTTTCTGTATAGCCACATTCTACACACTCAAAATTAGCCTGTGTTTGGCGATTTTCTTTTGCTACATGACCACAACAAGGGCAAGTTCGACTGGTATTGTGCGCTGGCACTGCCACTAAAAATCCACCTTGCCATTGCGTTTTGTAGTCCAACTGACGGCGAAACTCAAACCAAGATTGATCTAATATCGCTTGGTTCAACCCTGATTTTGCAGCAACATTTTTGCCTGGTGCTTCCAACGTGCCTTTGGCTGATTTTGACATATTTGACACCTGCAAATCTTCAATATAGATCATGGCGTGGTTTTTGCTGATTTTGCTTGAAGTCTGATGCAAGAAGTCTTTGCGACAATTGGCAATTTTATGGTGCAGTTTGGCAATTTTCGCCTTTAATTTCTGCCAGTTTTGACTAAATTTAACCTTATTTTTGAGTTGGTGTTGGAGTTTTGCCAATTTGCCTTTGTAGGTTTTAAAGGCGTTTAATGGCTCAAAAAATTCCCCATTTGACAGCGTGGCAAAACGAGCAATACCCATATCAATACCGATTTCACCGCCTTTATGTGTTGGGATTTTGTACTCAAATTCAGTTTGAATACTGACAAAATAGTGACCGCACTTTTGGCTGACGGTAACATTTTTGATTTCACCAACGATATCTCGGCTGTTGCGATAGCGAACCCAGCCAATCTTTGGCAGATACAAGCGGTTATTTTGTTGCTCTAATTTGCAACCTTGCGGAAAGCGAAAACGCTCTTTTAAACCTTTTTTCTTAAATTTTGGGAAGTCTGCTCGCTGTTGAAAGAAATTTTTAAACGCACTTTCTAGGTCTTTTAAAGACTGTTGAAGCACTTGAGAATGGCATTCTTTTAGCCAAACTAATTCTTTTTTCCATTGTGGAAGCAAGTTGGCGATTTTGGTGTAACTGAACTTAAAGCTGTTATCTTGCTCGTATTGTTCATTTTGCCAAGCCAACGCCCGATTGAACACAAAACGAGAGCAACCACAGAACTGTTTAATTCTGCGGATTTGGTTGCCGTTTGGCATTATCTCGAACTTAAAGGCTTTGCGTAGTTGCATTGACAAGGTTTAGAATGTAAGTTTTCAACATTTTACACTTGGTCTATGCAAAAAGAAACAGAAATTAGACATGGTAGGCATTGTGTTTTTAAGATGCATGTTCACTTAGTCTTTGTAACAAAATATCGCCGTGATGTTTTTACGAAAGCCATTTTAGACGAACTCAAATTGATTTTTGAAAGCGTCTGCAATGATTTTAAAGCAAAATTAGTTGAATTTGACGGTGAAGACGATCATGTTCATTTACTTGTGGAATATCCACCGAAAGTGGCTGTATCTACACTTGTAAATAGTTTAAAAGGTGTATCAAGCCGAATGATTAGGAAGAAAAACTACCCGAACATCCGCAAAAAACTTTGGGGCAATCAGCTTTGGTCTCCGTCTTATTTTGCGGGGAGTTGCGGTGGTGCACCGATTTCCATTATTCGCCAATACATTGAGCAACAACAAACACCTGATTAGTTAGGTTTGAAACGGCTTACGCCGTTTGTGCCTTATATCTCCGCCCTGAAGGACGGAGTTTTACGGCACGAGTCTGATAAAATAGTTGCATATTCTGAAATTAAAATTGGGCTGACGTATCCAACCAAAAAGGCAGAAAGAATAAAATAAATATAGACAGCTGACATTACAAGCATAGCATTTATTTTTTGCCTATTGATTATCTGTATAAGGTCTTGCAGTCGAAAAGTAGAAACAGTTTTATTAAAAACGATAGAAGTTGGGATAGACAATAATAGATAAATAATAATTGGGGTGTAGTCTATCTCTTTCATAAAGAGAAACAACACAACTGCAATTGGAGATAATACGGTTGTTAGAACAATAAATAACCTTATTGATCGTACAATATCCTGTGGACAATATTTTTTAACTAAATGCAAAACATACATACCACAAGAGTAGAAAATAGTGATGATAATTGAAAAAAAGACAACATAGCCCAAACTTCGAGCAATATTTGAAGTGCCAACTTCTACCAACTCCCAAGAATAACCATAATAATATGCTCTAGCCCAACCACAGACATAAGCAATAGACCAACCTAAACAAATTAAATATGCCATTAAAATGGAAGAATTAATAAGATGATTTAAACTTTTCAAGAATAATCCTTTTTTCTCAAATAGTAAAAGACAGTTATTTTAACTAAAAAGAGGTATCAATCTGGTCAGACTTGTTGGAAGAAATAGTTTAAAAAGATGATTAAATACGATGACGATACTCGGATAATATGTGTAATAACATAATAACTGATTCAAGCATTTTACAATTTGTATGTTTTTAGCTACAGTTCTCTTCAATTGATGAAGCTTATCAGTTTTACAATAATACATAATTTGAGAGAAATGATGGGGTGGTGTTTCCATATCATTTTCATTTTTTAGTGACTTTTTTTAATTCTTTTCATAAAAATTAAGCAAAAAATCAAAAATATTGTGGGCGAGATCATAACTTTGACATATTGCAGTAGGTTTTATACTAAAAAGAGAGTATAAAATACTTATTCGTTTATCATACTGACTACAGAGCAAACGATTGCTTAACAGGATTGATGTTTGTAGCGGTATGATGAAATATGTCGTGGAGATACTGTTGTATTTTGTGGAGAATCTCGTGGAATTATCGACTTCTGGTTCCTCTAATGGACTCATTTCAAGAAGATCTCAACTGGAACAGCAAGCTCGTGCTGTTGGTGTTTCGCCTTTCTATTATACGTTGGAAGGACAGAAAATTGATGTTGATGATGCTGTCTTAACGCAATTAATTTCGTGGTTGAAACCTGAGCAAAATAGTGTAGGACAGTTTAAAAATGTCTTTGTGTTAAATGCAGAAACAGTAGAATATTTGGACTGGCAAAAGCTTAATTTTGCAGATGATGAAATACTATACCAGCTTTTAAATGAAAATAATGAAAAAATTGAAAATAGTTGGGACTTTCAGAGCAGAGAATATATTAAGTTTATGCCGTTATCGATGGGTTATTACTATTTGATAACGAATTATGCTCGTTACTGTTTATTGGTCGCACCAGCGAAAATTTATCAGCCAACCTTATTAAGTAATGGTAATAAAGTCAGTGGCTTAAATGTTCAGCTTTATAGTTTACGTTCACCGCGAAATTGGGGAATTGGTGATTTAGCCGATTTAGAGGCAATTGCGGTAGAGTATGCAAAGGATGGTATTGATTTTATTGGGATTAACCCGTTGCATGCACTGTTTCCGGCACATCCTGAATGGGCGAGTCCTTATAGCCCGTCATCTCGCCGATGGTTAAATCCGATTTATTTAGCAGTAGATCTTTTGCCTGAAGCAACTTCAAGCACGTTTATTACGTGGTTTAATGATGATTCTGTTCAACAACAATTAGCTCAATTACAGGATTGTGCGTGGGTGGATTATTCCGGTGTTTGGCAGTTGAAATTGGCAGCTTTGCGTGTTGCCTATCAAGCATTTAAACGTGAAGGGCAGTTTGCGGCACGTCGTCAAGCATTTTCGCAGTTTGTTGCGCAACAGGGCGAACCGCTATATTTGCACGGTCTTTTTGAAACGTTGGATCGCGCGTTTTCTCAACAGCAAAAAGAGGAAGATGATGATCAACTTTTAGGTTGGTTTGCTTGGGATAAAGCTTATCAAAATCCGAACAGTGAAACAGTGAAGCAGTTCGCCGCAGAGCATAAAACACAGATTGAATTTTATATGTGGCTACAGTGGCTAATGCACGATCAGCTTTCAGCCGTGCGGAAATCAGTAGCGCAATCCGGAGTCAAATTGGGGCTTTATGGTGATCTGGCTGTTGGTGTAGCTCGTGGCGGTTCGGACACTTGGTGTGATCGTCAGCTATTTTGTTTACAGGCCTCTGTTGGTGCACCACCGGATGAACTTGGTCCAGCAGGACAGAACTGGCAATTGCCCCCGTTACAACCGCAACAATTACGTGCGTTGGGCTATCAACCGTTGATTAAATTATGGCGAACCAATATGTTAAATTATGGTATTTTGCGTATTGATCATGTAATGGCGCTGTATCGTTTATGGTGGATTACTTCGGGCAATAATGCAGCAAATGGTGCTTATGTTCATTATCCAATTGATGAAATGATGGCAGTGTTGGCAATTGAAAGCCATCGTTGTCATTGTTTGATTGTTGGCGAAGATTTGGGAATTGTGCCACCAGAAGTACGTCAATGGTTGGATCGTTATGGTGTTTATTCTTATGCAGTGATGTATTTTAATCGTAGTTATGATGGCTATTTGTTGCCGGAGCAATATAAGAAAAATGCGTTAGCGGTGGTCAGTACTCACGATTTAGCACCATTGAGCGGTTTTTGGCAAGCAACCGACATTGAAACGATGTATCAGCTCGGCGTGTTGCAACAGGATAAATATGAAAAAGCACTGCAACAACGATCTGATGATAAATTACGCTTTATCCAAACATTAAAACAGGCAAAATTATTGCCAACATTCCCACGGGACTTTTCTTTGACGAATGAACTGAACTTGGCGATACATCAGTTAGGTGCAGTAAGTGAAAGTCAATTATTTGCCTTGCAGCCAGAAAATTTATTAGGAGTTACTTCATCATTCAATATTCCGGGAGTAGCAAAAGCGTATCCGAATTGGCGTTATCGTTTGCCGAATTCATTACTTGATCCGAAAATTATTCAAGAATTGCATCGTGATTTACGTCAAATTATTGCTACAAGACAAACCTTGCCGACAGAGGTGGCGGCGGAATGTTATCAAGATAGTCTCAAATTTATTTTATTAGGAAAAAATAGTATGGTTACCCTTGATTATAACCAAATCGAACAGTTATTTAATGCGGTACACGCTGATCCGTTCTCTTTCTTAGGCCCACATATGACAGATCAGGGGCTAATGATTCGAGCCTTATTGCCGAATGCAAAACAGGTAGAAATTTATAATCGTGATAGAAATCATTGTTTAGCCACAATGAAAGCTGTCGATGAACGTGGATTTTTTGTAGCATTATTGCCACATTCTGAGGTCAATCTGCATTATGTATTTAAAATTCAATATGAAAACAGTGCAGAAGCGATCTACCAGGAAGATCCTTATCGATTTCCATCCTGTTTGTTTGAGTTGGATAACTGGCTATTAAGAGAAGGGACACACCATCGTCCGTATGAAGCGATGGGGGCGCATTTAACTGAAAATAGTTATGTCTCTGGGGTCAACTTTAGTGTTTGGGCGCCAAATGCTCGTCGTGTTTCTGTTGTTGGTGATTTTAATCAATGGGATGGTCGTCGTCACGTTATGCGCTTTCATCAGGAAAGTGGCATCTGGGAAATCTTTATTCCTAATATTAATGAAGGCCGTCTATATAAATTTGAAATTTTGGATGCAAATGGTAATTTGCGTTTGAAATCGGATCCTTATGCCTTTGCTGCACAATTGCGTCCGGAGACAGCTTCGGTTGTTACAAAATTGCCACCAAAACAACCATATAATGAAACAAGAGTAAAAGCAAATGCGATTGATGCACCGATCAGTATTTATGAAGTGCATTTGGGATCTTGGCGACGCAATTTAGAAAATAATTACTGGCTAAGCTATGAGCAAATCGCAGATGAATTGATTCCTTATGTAAAAGAAATGGGTTTCACTCATATTGAATTATTGCCATTATCAGAATTTCCATTTGATGGTTCGTGGGGTTACCAACCGTTAGGATTATATGCTCCAACCAGTCGTTTTGGTGATGCAACAGGATTATGCCATTTCCTTGAAAAAGCACACGAAGCAGGAATTTATGTGTTGTTAGATTGGGTTGTTGGTCATTTCCCAACAGATGATTACGGTTTGCGTAAATTTGATGGCACAGCATTATATGAACACGCTGATCCACGAGAAGGTTATCACCAAGATTGGAATACATTGATTTACAACTTTGGACGTAATGAAGTGCGTAACTATCTAAGTGGTAATGCATTGTATTGGATAGAACGTTACGGTTTTGACGGTTTGCGGGTTGATGCGGTTGCCTCAATGATTTATCGAGATTACAGCCGTGCAAATGGCGAGTGGATCCCGAATCAATATGGTGGGCGTGAAAATTTGGAAGCGATCAATTTTTTACAGCGTACCAATGCGTTATTACAGGATGAACAGCGTGGGGTATTGGCGATTGCGGAAGAGAGTACCGCATTTCCAGGCGTTAGCCACGATACAAAAAGCGGCGGTTTAGGTTTCCAATTTAAGTGGAATATGGGCTGGATGAATGATACGTTGCGTTATATGAAATTAGATCCGATTTATCGTAAGTATCACCATAATTTATTAACATTCGGGATGATGTATCAATATAGCGAACATTTTGTGTTGCCATTATCGCATGATGAGGTGGTCCACGGCAAAGGCTCTTTGTTAAGCAAAATGCCGGGTGATTGCTGGAAACAATTCGCTAATTTACGTGTTTATTACGGTTATATGTGGGGCTTTCCGGGTAAAAAACTGCTCTTTATGGGGAATGAGTTTGCTCAAGGCAGAGAATGGAATTATCAAGAAAGTTTGGATTGGTTCTTGCTCAATGACGAATACGATGGTTGGCATAATGGTGTTCAAAAATGGGTGCGAGATTTAAATCATCTTTATCAACGTTATCCAGCATTGTGGCAGCAGGATCAGCATCCTAATGGTTTTGAATGGTTAGTTGTGGATGATGCGGAACAATCGGTTTTAGTATTTGCTCGTTATGCGAAAAACGGTGATACCGTAGTTGTCGTGTGTAATTTTACTCCTGAAGTTCGTCATAATTACCGTTTTGGTGTGCGTAAAGCAGGATTTTATCGTGAGGTGCTGAATTCCGATGATGCGTCCTATAAAGGTAGCGGTGTGAATAACGGTGAAGGCGTTTGGAGTGAAAAAATCGAAAGCCACGGTAAAGCTAACTCAATCAGCATTGATGTGCCGCCACTAGGTGCAAGTTATTTTGTATTGGAAAATGCAGAGGATGATGAAAATGATGATGCGAAACTGGCAGAAGCTACAACAGCACAGCAAGCGGTTACTGTAGCAACCAAGGGAAAAGAAATCCTTTCAGATACTAATAATAGTAAAGTAAGTAAAACGGCTTCCAAAAGAAAACCGGCTAAAAAAGCGAAATCAGTGAAACGAAAAACTAATAAATAATGATTATGTAGCATAGGGATTAAGTAGTTATGGCTCATCATCTTAAACGGTTGAAATCAGGTTCAATTAGAGAATTTGAGATAGAGAAAAAGCAGGTCTTTATTGGTTATGATTATCCGATTGGTTGTCATCGTGCTGAATTTGCTGGCAAAAAAGGCTTTAATTTTGTTTTAGTTGCACCTCACGCTACCAAAGCTTGGCTTTGCCTGTTTGATGAGCATAGCCACGAAACTCGTTATTCAATGTTCAGACAGCAAGATTGCTTTACTCTTTTTGTAGTTGATGTTGATGTAGGGCAGAAATATGGTTTTCGTTTAGAGGGCGATACGGGGCTTCCTTATTGTTACAATGTCACTAAATTGTTGATTGATCCCTATAGTCGAGCAGTAGAGGATTTGCCTTCATTGTTCACTTTTGATCAATTAAAGCTATTCCACTGGAATAATCAAGAAAACAATGCTTGGCTTGCACCGAAAAGTGTTATTACTGAAGATGATTTTGATTGGCAAGATGATCAAGCTCCACGAACACCTTGGTCTCAAACTATTATTTATGAATTACACGTTAAAGGATTTTCTAAATTAAATAATGCTATATCTGTAGCATCAAGAGGAACATTTTCGGGGTTAGCTGATGAATCTAGTTTAGCATATTTGCGAAACTTAGGGGTAACTGCAGTAGAATTATTGCCAATAATGTTGCATTTAGATGAACCTCATCTACAGCAAAAACATAAAAGAAACTATTGGGGCTATAATGTGTTAGCACATTTTGCCCCAGATCAAAGGTTATCATCAATAAAAGCTGTATCATTAGAATTGAAATCTGTAGTAAGAGCCTTGCACCGAATGGGGATTGAAGTGATTTTGGATGTAGTATTTAATCATACAGCGGAAAACGATATTTCCGGACCAACGCTTTGTCAGCGAGGCATTGATAATTACCTTTACTATTGGCATCACCAACAGCAATATGAAAATTGGACTGGTTGTGGAAATAGTTTAAATCTATCAGAACCTCGTGTATTACAGTGGGTAATGGATTGTCTGCGTTATTGGGTCAAAGAATTTCATATTGATGGTTTTCGCTTTGATTTGGCAGCCGTATTGGGTAGAACGCCACAATTCAATGCAAAAGCTGCTTTTTTTACTGCACTACAACAAGATCCTGTTTTAGCAAATTGTAAGCTGATCGCTGAACCTTGGGATATTGGTTCAGGTGGTTATCAATTAGGATCTTTCCCTGATTTTTTTGCTGAATGGAATGATCGTTTCCGTGGTGATATTCGCCGTTTCTGGTTAAGAGATAGTCAACAGCTTGGTGTATTAGCACAACGCTTTGCCGGTAGTGCGGACACTTTTCAACATCAATATCGTTCTCCTCATTGTTCAATAAATTTTGTTACCGCACATGATGGCTTTAATTTACAGGATTTGGTCAGTTATAACGAAAAGCATAATTGGGATAACGGCGAAGATAATCGTGATGGAGATAATCATAATTTTTCTTTTAATCACGGTGTAGAGGGAGAAACTGACGATATTGATATTAAACAACAACGTATATTCAGTAAAAAAGCATTGTTGGCAACAGAGTTATTGGCATTAGGAACGCCTATGTTATTGGCAGGAGATGAAATTGGTCATAGCCAGCAGGGCAATAATAATTGTTATTGTCAAGATAATGAATTGACGTGGTTAAATTGGCAAGAGACAGATACAGAATTGCAACAATATGTGGTAGATCTCATCGCTTTACGTAAAGAGATGGCGATAACCGGTATTTATGATGATTGGTGGAATACCGAAAATGCACAATGGTTTACCCCTAGGGGCGAACCGATGCAAACACAAGATTGGCAACAGGGACGAGCCTTAGCGTTGTTATTACAAGGAAAGTATCTATTACTTTTTAATGCTAATCGTGGTGAGCAAATTTTTCAGCTTCCAGCCGGAATTTGGCAGAAACGGTTTGGCGAGGGTCTCAGGATCGAACAATCTCAAGCGATTGTGGCACATCTGGGAGTTGTTATTTTAATGCAATCACTTATTGAAAAACGATAACCACAGGAGAATATTATGAGCGCAGCAACAGCCACTACAACGAAAAACGCTATCCCAACGCGTGAAAGCATTGCCAATGATACGTTAGTTCTTATTTTAGCTGGGGGACGAGGTTCTCGTTTGCACGAAATGACCGATCGTCGAGCGAAACCTGCTGTTTACTTTGGAGGGGCACATCGTATTATTGACTTTGCCTTATCTAATTGTCTTAATTCAGGTTTATTAAAAATTGGGGTAATTACGCAATACGAAGCACATTCGTTATTACGTCATTTACAACACGGTTGGTCATTTTTACCGCGAGAACGAGGACATTTTGTGGATATGTTGCCGGCTCGTCAGCAATTAAATGATTCTACTTGGTATCGAGGTACGGCGGATGCGGTATGGCAAAATGTTCCAATTATGAAAGATCATTATCGTCCTAAATATGTGCTTATTCTTGCCGGCGACCATATTTATAAGATGGATTATATGCGTATGATTGAAGATCATATTGAATTCGGTGGTAAGGCAACTGTAGGTTGTATTGAAGTGCCGAAAGAGGATGCAAAGGCATTTGGTGTGATGGCGGTAAATGAAAAATTAAAAGTGGAACAGTTTGTAGAAAAACCGTCAAATCCACCAACATTACCACATAAACCTGATTCATCTTTGGCATCAATGGGAATTTATGTTTTTGATGCTGATTATCTGTATGATATTTTGGCACGTGAAGCTAGTTACGAAAATACCTCTCACGATTTCGGTAAAGATATTATTCCGGCGATGGTGAAAGAAGGATTGCTTTATGCCCATCCGTTTGAACGTTCAAGCAAAGGTAGAAATACACAAGGTTTGATCTATTGGCGTGATGTAGGTACTTTGGAAAGTTACTGGTCGGCAAATATTGATTTAGTCAGTGAAAAACCTCAACTGGATATGTTTGACAGTAGCTGGCCGATTCGTACTGTACCTAAACAAACGCTACCAACAAAGTTCTTCTATAAACATCCACATAAACAAACTATTGATAATTCACTTATCGGGGGTAGTAGTGTAATTACTGATGCGGAAATCAGTAATTCGGTGCTGTTTGACCACGTTAGGGTAGACGAGGGATCAAAAATTGAATATGCAGTTATTTTGCCTCAAGTAAAAATTGGCAAAAACTGCGTATTACGTCGTTGTATTATTGATCGTAATTGCCACATTCCGGATGGTATGAAAATTGGTGTAGATCTTGAATTGGATCGTCAACGTTTTAGGATAAGTAGTAAAGGGGATATTGTATTGGTAACAGAGCCAATGCTGGAAAAACTTTTTGATCAAGAAGAATCAGCGATTGATGCAACAAAAACAGATAAAGAAGAGTAATCTGTTATTCCTGTCTTAATAAATATCCGCTTTTTATTGATAGCAGAATCTAAAAAGCGGATATTTTACTTAAAAAAATTAAGGTTAAATCAATGAAAGTACTTCATATTTGTTCTGAATTATACCCATTAATTAAAACTGGCGGTTTAGCTGATGTAATGGGTGCATTACCATTTGCACAACAAGCGGAAGGTATGAATGTTAGGGTCGTTTTACCAATGTATCCGGCGGTAGCAGAAAAACTTCCGCAACATCAACATTCATTACATTTATTCAGTTTTGCCGGACATATTGAAATTCGTTTTGCAGAATATAAAGGCATTGGCATTTATTTAATTAATGCACCACATCTATTTGATCGCGGTGGTAATCCATATCATAACGAATATTATCAGGATTATTCTGATAACTATTTACGCTTTGCAACGCTTGGTTGGGTAGGAGCTTCCTTAGCCGCTGGAGCAGATCAGTGGTGGGGCGAGGCGGATGTTATGCATATGCACGATTGGCAAGCTGGTTTGGCAGCAGCTTATGCTACTGCTTGGCAATTACCATTGAAGAAAATTTTTACCATCCATAATTTAGCTTATGCAGGTATGTTTAATGCCCGTCATATGGCGGAATTACAGCTGCCATATCACTTTTTCCACGTTGATGGTTTGGAGTTTTACGGACAAATTTCTTATCTTAAATCTGGTTTGTATTATGCCGATGAAATTACAGCAGTAAGTCCAACTTATGCTAAAGAGATTACCGATCCTAGTATGGCATACGGTTTTGATGGTTTATTGCAAACTCGAGCAGCCCAAAATCGCTTACACGGTATCTTAAATGGTGTTGACGATCAAGTTTGGAATCCAGCAACAGATAACTACATTGCTAAAACCTATAAACACGGCAAAATGCAAGGTAAGAAAAAAGACAAACAGGTATTGCAGGCAGAATTCGGTTTAACAGAAACAGAAACTGTACCCTTGTTAGTAATGGTTACTCGTTTAGTGGAACAAAAAGGTGCAGATTTGGTGATTAATGCTGCAGAAGCATTAATAAATCGTGGTGTGCAATTGGCTGTGTTAGGAACAGGTGCACCACATTTTGAAGAAACTTTACGTCAATTAGCAGCGAAATACCCACAACAAATTGGTGTAAAGATTGCGTATAACGAAGCCCTTTCTCACCAAATGGTGGCTGGTGGTGATGTTATTTTAGTACCGAGCCGTTTTGAACCTTGCGGGTTAACACAATTATACGGCTTAAAATATGGTACTTTGCCACTAGTGCGTGCGACCGGTGGATTAGCTGATACGGTAGTAGACACCACACCGGAAACACAAAAACAAAAAATCGCAACTGGTTTTGTGTTCCAATTTGCAGATGTGGAGGGTTTTCTTTATGCTATTGATCAAATGTTGTCTATTTGGCAAAAACCACGACAATGGAGTTTAATACGTTCTACTGCGATGAGCCAAGATTTCAGTTGGCAAAAAGCAGCAAAAAGTTATTTTGAATTGTATAATAAATAATTGATCGAAACTAAAAAAGCATTTCCAATGAGTGATCTGCACCCTAAAGTTAGTCTTATTATCCAACACATAGGGTGCAGATTTTTATGACTGAATATAGCCGAATTTGTAAGTAGCAAGTCGTTGATTGCTATTTTCAACACTACGAAAGCCTTTTTATTCACCTATCTTACGTTTGCCGTTTCTAGATTAACATTGATTGTTCAATTCAACATTCCAAAACAGAGAAGTAACATCTGACTAAATCTGTTTATATTTCGATATTGAAGGATTACAACTACAACCTAAAAGACGGACTGCAATGAAAAAATACAGATTCAGTCCTTAAAATTGTAGTTTAACTTTTCGGAATAAATCAGTAGAATGCTTTTTATATCGAAAAATTAACAACTCTAAATTCAATAATAAAGAGCAAACCTGATTATCAAAAAGTGTATTTTTGGAAGGAATTATTCATTTTGGGATATACTGTAAATTAATGTAGCATTAACTTTTATATTAAAAGTGACAGGGTAGAAGAGCTTATTATGATGGATAATTTTGAATAATCTACATATTTCAACCCAAAAAGAAAAAAGAAAGGTCTATTATTCAAAAAATAGACCTTAAAAATGGATAATAAATATTACTTAATTTCAAAGCTTTCTAAAGTTGCACCTTTGTCAATCTGAATTTGCATTGCTTTTGGAGTTCTACCTTGACCAGTCCAAGTTTTTCTAGAACCATCCAAATCTGTATATTGATATTTTGCAGGACGAGGAGCCCGTTTTTTATGTTGAGATGGATTGAATTTTTGTAAGCTCATCACTTCTAACAATTCTTCCGGAGAAATACCTTCTGATTTTAATAATTCTTTATATTTTTCAATTTTTTCTTGATGAGCAGCAATACTCTGTTTTTTAGATTCTTCTTCTGCTTTTCTTTCTTCAACAACTTGTTCAAATTTACTGAAAATTGTCATTAATTGTTCAAAAGATAATTCACGAGCTACAAGGCGCAATGAGCGAATATTATTTAATGTTTTTAATAACTCTTCCATTAATAATTCTCCTATGGATATGT
>NZ_JTJP01000046.1:0-48113 GCF_001678575.1 Gallibacterium genomosp. 1 | reverse complement strand
CCTTTAATCCAACTTTTGAATACAAATCTTATTTTCAACCTTTTTGAGCGACTACTGTTCTGCCTTTTCTCTCAATTTCTGCAATATTTTTTGATGTATTCCACCAAAGCTGCCATTACTCATCACTAAAATATGATCCGTAGGCTGGGCTTCTTCGACAATTTTATCAACCAATAAATCAATATCTGCCGTCCAAACAGCCGGCTGAATGCACTGGTTAGCAATATCAACCACTTGCCACGGCAAATTTTCGGGTTGCAATAGAAAAACATAATCAGCCCTCACTAAAGCAGGTGCAAGTTCTCCTGTATGAACGCCCATTTTCATTGTATTAGAACGAGGTTCCAACACTGCTAAAATACGAACACCGCCACCGACTTTATCCCTTAATGCAGTTAATGTTGCAGAAATTTCCACCGGATGATGTGCAAAATCATCATAAACAGTAATTCTGTTCACTTCACCCTTCACTTCTAAACGACGGTTAGCATTCACAAAAGTAGCAAGAGCTTTACAAGATTGTTCTATACTAACACCTACGTGGTAAGCTGCTGCAATCGCCATTAAAGCATTAAACATATTATGCTGTCCGATAATATTCCACTCTACTTCTGCTATTTTTTGTTGTTGATGATAAACCTCAAATTTCGTGCAGTCATTATGCAAACGTTTTGCAAACCATTCTTTATTTTCGCCTATAAACTGCCGGTCACTCCAGCAACCCATCGCCAATGTCTCTTTCACACTGATCTCATCAGCAAAAGATAAAATACGTCCTTTCGATGGAATAGTTCTAATCATATGGTGAAATTGACGTTGAATAGCCTTCAGATCATCAAAAATATCAGCGTGATCAAATCCAATATTATTAATAATCAATGTTTTAGGATTATAGTGGATAAATTTAGAACGCTTATCAAAAAAAGCTGTATCGTACTCATCAGCTTCAATCACAAAAAATGGCGATTTACCTAAACGCGCGGAAATACCGAAATTTCCTGAAATACCACCAATTAAAAATCCAGGTTGCAATCCGGCTTGATCTAAAATCCACGCTAACATTCCTGTCGTTGTAGTTTTACCGTGTGTTCCAGAAACAGCCAATACCCAACGATCTCTAAGCAAATTGTCATGCAACCATTGCGGCCCTGAGGTATATGGCAAATTATTGTCTAAGACATATTCCACACAAGGATTACCACGTTTCATTGCATTACCAATAATTACAAGATCAGGAGCAGGTTTTAGTTGTTCAATATCATAGTTCTGAATAATTTCAATTCCGCTTTTCTGCAAAAAAACACTCATTGGTGGATAAACATTGATATCTGAACCAGTAACTTTGTACCCCAATTCCCGGGCAATCATTGCCAATCCGCCCATAAAGGTGCCACAAATCCCCAAAATATGAATATGTTTCTGTTTCATTATATATCCTACTTTACCTACTTTTATTTTAATTAAACATTCCTTTTAATTGAACTGTAAATAATATTATCTAAGTTCTATTTCAGCTCTTGCTCTAAATTTGCGTAATATTTAGCTAACTGTTATCATTCCGCAATATATAAATAAGCGACTATTTAGGATCAAGATATGAATAGTAAATTTCAAATCACTTCTATCAGTATTCTAACCCCTATCTTTGCGTTTATTCTAGCAATTTTTATCATCATTTTCAGTACTCAAGCACTTGCCGAAGTACCTCCTAATTCATTTACTAATAAACCATTTGATTCTTATCGACTTGTTGACATACAGGTTATTTCACAAAATATCCAAAAACAAGATAACGGAAAATTAATGTTTTCAACAACTTATCTTATTAAAAATAAATCTTCACAAAATATAAAAAAATTGGCTTGGTATGCTGTTTTTATTTTTAATAATCGTATTATTGATAATCGCCTTTCTCATATTAATTTTAAACAATTCAATATTCTTAAGCCCAACCAACAATATTATCTGATCGCATTTACTCCTGAAGATGAAATGCCTACTTTCAGTAAAGAGTTATTTACCAGTGACAGTTCTGATATTAAGGTTAAGCCGATTATTAAATCAATTGTTTTTGATGACGGCTCAACCTCTATAAAACATAATTAAAACAATAAGATCGGAGAAAACGCAGATAATAAAATCATTATTAACAACAACCAATAATAGGCTTTTTCTTTGCGTATTATTGGGTAAGCCCAACCAGCTAATAATAGTAAATGACAGATAAAATAAAAAGAAAGATGTAGGATATTCCAGTCAATCTTTACACCATCGATATAAATAATCGCTATTGCAACTAAAGCAAATATACTACTGGCAACCAAAGCAATTAATACAAAATAAGGCAAAATTTCAATTAGTCCATTTAATCTGTTATGAGAAACTAACAGCCCCCAATAAGCCAATGTTATACCTAAGACAACTTGCAATAATGGATTAAATGTTAAACTGGTCTGTAATTCAAATAAAAATAGTGGAATTAACGCTAAAATCAAACCAATGATTCCAATCACTACACCTAACCATAGTATCGCACGTCGTAACTGCTCTTCTTTGGGCTGTTGCCAAGTAGTTAAAGTGAAAGCAAGACCGCAGCAATAAGCCAATCTAATCGGCAAATAAACCTGCACTTGGAAACAAGTTACCAATAGCCATCCTCCCCAAAAGATTAAGAAATAGAGGTTCCATCGACTTAACCTTGAACGCTGTCCATTGCATATTTCTCCTTTAATAAAAATTAACTGAGAGATCATTTGAGCTACTAACACCGCAATTAATAGATGAGAAATAATGGACTCCCCTACCGGTTTTTCCATTAATAAGAAAAAATCAGCTAATGCAAGTATAAAGATAGGTAAAATCGATAAACCTATAACTTTAATTTTTGACTCTTCTTGATTTGACATATTTAAATAACCTTTACAAAATTTTGTGATTTACATCGCATATTATGGCATAATCAGTCGGTTTTTTCTTTAAATTAATCTTTCGGAGGAAATATGCGTTTATTACATACTATGCTTCGCGTTGGTGATCTTGAACGTTCTATCAAATTCTATACCGAAGTTTTAGGAATGCGCGTTTTACGTCGCAGTGAAAACCCTGAATATAAATATTCCCTTGCATTCATCGGTTATGACGATGAAGATAAAACGGCTGTAATCGAATTAACTTATAATTGGGGCGTGAGTCAGTACGATTTAGGATCCGCTTTCGGTCATATTGCTATCGGTGTTGATGATATTTCTGCAACTTGTGAATCAGTGAAAGCAGCCGGAGGTAAAGTAACACGTGAACCGGGTCCGGTAAAAGGTGGAACAACCGTAATTGCATTCATTGAAGATCCTGATGGTTACAAAATCGAATTTATTGAAAATAAAAGTGCGAAAGACGGTTTAGGTAATCATTAATTTTCTTTAATTACACTATGTTTTGCTCACTCCTCTTTTTCGAGGAGTGAGTCATTTTTAAAGGTAACATAATTTGGATACTACGCTTTCTCAAACCTCGGAAAATAACGCAACAGAAAACAGTATAAATTATCAGCTACTAAAACATCGTTTCCGCGGTTATTACCCTGTTATTGTGGATGTTGAAACCTCCGGTTTAAATGCGCAAACGGATGGACTACTTGAATTAGCCGCCATCACTGTAAAAATGGATGAGCAAGGATTATTGCATCCCGATGAAAAATGCCACTTTCAAATTAAACTTTTTGATGGCGCAAATGTTGATCAGAACTCATTAAAAATTAACGGCATTAATCCCGATGATCCACAAAGAGATGCGGTTGATGAACTCACCGCATTAACCGGATTTTTTCAAATGGTTAGGCGCGGTCAAAAAGCAGCGGAATGCAAACGTTCAATATTGGTCGCCCATAATGCAATGTTTGATTACAATTTTTTAATGGCTGCCATTAATCGTACAGGCATCAAGCGCAATCCGTTTCACCCATTTTCAACCTTTGACACCGCCACCTTGGCAGGATTTATGTTTGGGCAGACTGTTCTTCGTACAGCCTGTGACAATGCAGGAATTCCATTTGAACCAAGCAAAGCCCATTCAGCACTTTATGATACTGAAAAAACAGCAGAATTATTCTGCTTAATGGTGAATAAATTAAAACAAGCTAATATTTTTCCACCACAACTTTGAGATGTAAAAATTTCTTGATAAATGGTTAAATTTTAGTAAATTATGGAACTTCTCATAATCAACTTAAGGAACACAACATATGTTATTCAGCAATGAAGTTGTTATCTCCATTCTCGTGTTGCTTGCACTGAGTTTGATGCGTATCAACGTTGTAATTGCCCTAATTATTTCTGCACTTACTGCAGGATTAGTTGGAGGTTTGGATCTGAACAAAACCGTTTCAGTTTTTACTGATGGTTTAGGTGGGGGCGCTTCAGTCGCAATGAATTATGCTATTTTAGGTGCCTTTGCTGTTGCCATTTCTAAATCAGGAATCACAGATTTACTCGCTTACAAAGTGATTGTTCGTTTAGGTCATACACCTAGCCATAAAACACTATTTTGGTTTAAATACTTTTTACTTGCCGTGTTATTGGCATTTTCTGTCTCTTCACAAAACCTTTTGCCGGTACATATTGCTTTTATTCCTATTGTTGTACCACCATTACTCAGTATTTTTAATAAATTAAAACTGGATCGCCGAGCCGTAGCCTGTATTTTGACTTTCGGTTTAACTGCAACTTATATGTTGTTACCTGTCGGCTTCGGAAAAATCTTTATTGAAAATATTCTTGTCAAAAATATCAATGAGGCAGGCGCACAATTCGGACTGCAAACTTCTACTGCGCAAGTGTCGCTAGCGATGTTGATTCCGGTTATTGGAATGATTTTAGGATTGTTGACCGCCATTTTTATTAGCTACCGCAAACCGAGAGAATATATTGTTCACAGCAGTGAACCGACTTCTGATGATTTGCAACAACGTATCGCTAACATTAAACCTTTCCATATCTGGATCAGTATTATTTCTATTGTGGTTGCCTTTACTTTGCAACTTTTCACTGATTCCACTATTGTTGGAGGCTTGGTCGGTTTAATCATCTTCGCTTTAGGCGGTATTTTTAAACTGAAAGAGAGCAATGATGTTTTCCAACAAGGTTTACGTTTGATGGCAATGATCGGTTTTGTGATGATTGCCGCTTCCGGCTTTGCCAAAGTGATTAATGAAACCGGCGGTGTGACTGAATTGGTGCAAACTTTCAGCAGCACTATCGGTACTGATAACAAAGGGTTTGCCGTATTCTTAATGTTATTGATCGGGCTATTTATCACAATGGGTATCGGCTCATCATTCTCTACTGTTCCAATCATTACATCAATTTATGTGCCATTATGTGTTAGTTTCGGTTTTTCGCCCTTAGCTACCGCTGCAATTGTTGGTGTATCTGCTGCGTTAGGCGATGCTGGATCACCAGCTTCTGATTCAACATTGGGTCCAACATCCGGTTTGAATATGGATGGAAAACACGATCATATTTGGGATTCAGTCGTACCAACATTCATTCACTACAACATTCCGTTGTTAATTTTCGGTTGGATTGCGGCAATGACTTTGTAATATCGTACAATAAAAAATATTGAAAAAGGCTGAATTGTGATCTGCACCCCTAAAGTTGGACTTATTATCCAACATATAAAGGTGCAGATTTTTTATGACCAAATACAGTCACACATTTAAACAACAAGTTGTAAATTTCTACTAATCCTTATAACTTCAATCTAATATTTCAGCATCATCAGCTGTGAATGAATCAAGAAAGTGTTCTTTTACTTGGATACATAAGTGATTGGTATATCATTTCCTGCAAAAAATTGTCTTCTAATAGCCGGCGAAATCCGTAACCAATCACTTTCAAAGGCAGTTATGTAATGATGGAATTGTCTTTAGAAAAGATTATCAAACAAATCCACCAAAAGTGGAATATGGGCTAACTACTTTAGGCAAAGAGTTACTTCAAGTTTTAAAATCTATGGAACAGTTCGGTATTTATTACAAGTTTGTTACAGATAAATTAGAATAATCACAAGAACAATGCATCGGCGATTAATGCAAAAGCTTCATTATCGTTGTTTTCTTTCTAAACAAAATTATATCTATCAGAAAAATAAACTTACTTATTCGCTCATATTTTTCATCAAATAAGTTTACTTTTGTGAATTCGCTCACATTTCCAGATAAAAGTTTTTCATATAATAACGAACAAATTTTTCATTATAGAAGGATTATAGCTATAAATTTATCAACTTCATTAAAACTTTCTACATTAGCCATTAGTACCATTTTATTAGCTTCTACAGCTCAAGCATCCGGACGTTTAGTCATTTACTGCAGTACAACCAATGAATTATGTGAAACTGAAACACAAGCATTCTCAAAAAATATGATGTTAAAACTTCATTCATTCGTAACGGCTCCGGTAGCACTTTTGCTAAAGTTGAAGCGGAAAAAAATAACCCTCAAGCTGATATTTGGTATGGAGGTACTTTCGATCCTCAATCCCAAGCTGGGGAATTAGGTTTATTAGAACCTTATCAATCAGCAAACTTGTCGCAAATTATCGAAAAATTCCGAGATCCAGGCAAAGTCAAAGGAAATCTATCCTCTGCCATTTATATGGGAATTTTAGGATTTGGTGTTAACACTGACCGTTTAGCAAAATTAGGTATTAAAGAAACACCAAAATGTTGGAGTGATTTGTTAGATCCACGCTTAAAAGGCGAAATTCAAATTGCAGATCCTCAAAGCTCTGGCACAGCTTATACTGCTATTGCTACATTTGTACAATTATGGGGTGAACCGAAAGAATTCGAATATTTTAAGTCTTTAGATAAAAATATTTTACAATACACTAAATCTGGTATTACACCATCACGTAACGCCGCACGTGGTGAAGCCACTATCGGTATCGGCTTCTTACACGATTATGCCTTAGAAAAAGAGAAAGGCGCACCACTTGCCTTGGTCGTTCCTTGTGAAGGCACAGGTTATGAACTCGGTGGCGTAAGTATCTTAAAAGGTGCAAGAAATCTAGACAATGCCAAACTTTTCGTTGATTGGGCATTATCTAAAGAAGGTCAAGAACTTGCGTGGAAAAAAGGTCAGGCTTTACAGACTTTAACTAACACTACCGCAGAACAATCTCCTAATGCATTTGATCCGACAAAACTTAAATTAATCAATTATGATTTTGAAAAATTCGGCTCAAGTGATGAAAGAAAACGTTTAATCAACAAATGGGTCAATGACGTCAAATTAAGCAAATAATAAAACAAAAAAATAGCTATGGGGAATTTATTTCTCATAGCTATTTGCTTTTTATAATTTATTCTCCTATCTTTTGGGAGTATATTTTTATTTTGTAGGGTTGTATGTTTCAATTCTCAGAAAGACCATAAAGCATTGCTCTATGAATCGCCCTGATGAGAGCTTAAACCTCTCCTAAATTAAATGTATCCTACCGCCGAAAATGATGAGGTTTCAACCACTAAGGAATTTTTGATGGACTCAACAAAATTTTCAATAAATACTACTACGACCTGGATTTTGATTAGCTTTCTTGCATTTGCGATTCTGCCATCATTTGCTTTGGATTATGGCTTGCTAGAATCTACTACTGATGAATTTTTAGCCGCAATGGGATGGCACTCGTTTAATCTAAGTTGGTTTTGGTTTTTCTCTTTGGCTATTTTCTGGTTCTCCCCTCATCTTGGGTTATCTCAAGAAAAGGAAGCAAAATTTGAATTAGTTGCGGTTTGTATTATCGCTTTATTTACTTTTATTTCCGCCAATATTTATCACTTGAGCTTAGGTTATGCTGTTATCGTACAAATTATTACGCTAACTGCTATCGCTACTAATGCCTTAGCTAAGCTCAAAATTATGCAAGGCGATAAATTTATTATTGCTTCGCTGCTTGCCATTATCTTATTAATTTTCTTTTTTATTGTTTATCCAACTTTAGCCATCTTCATTTCAATGTTTTATGATGGCAATGAATTTAATCCAAGCCAATTTATCCAAATTATCACTCAATCTTATATTTTGCGTGTAATCCTCAATTCGGTATGGTTATCTGGATTTGTCGGCTTTATTTCTACCGTTTTTGGCTTGGCTTTTGCGCTTTATACTACCAGAATAGCCAAACGTACTGCCTTTATCGGCAAAATTTTCTCTATTTTGCCTATTGTCACACCCCCATTTGTTGTCGGTTTAGGAGTAACTTTGATGTTAGGGCGCTCCGGTTATTTAACTGAATTTTTAGCACAACACTTTGGCTTTACTAACACAAACTGGCTTTATGGCTTCAACGGTATCGCTATAGCACAGATTTTAGCATTTACACCACTTGCTTTTATGATTTTGGAGGGTTCATTAAAGTCAGTACATCCATCCATTGAAGAAGCCTCTTACACATTAAGAGCTAATCGTTATCAAACCTTCTTTCAAGTTATTTTTCCATTATTAAAACCGGCTCTTGCTAATGCGTTTTTGTTGGTTTTTATCCAATCTTTAGCAGATTTCAGTAACCCATTAGTATTGGGAGGCAGTTTCGATGTTATCGCCACTCAAATTTATTTCTATATTACTGGTTCACAACTTGATTATGCTTCCGCCAGTACATTAGGCACAATTCTATTGTTGTTCTCTCTCGGTATTTTTATTGTGCAATATATTTGGATCGGAAATCGCTCTTATGTGACTGTTTCTGGTAAATCTTATCGTGGTGATGTACAAGATTTACCTACTGGCTTAAAAAATGCCATTATTATCTTATTAGCAATTTGGATTATTTTTAATGCCACACTTTACGGCAGTATTTTTTACGGTAGCTTCACTGTCAATTGGGGTGTTAATTACACTTTAACCCTTGAAAATTATGCCTCTCTATTCGGTCAAGGATTTAGTGACGGTGCGTGGCCATCTCTAATCAACACTATTATTTATGCCGGTATTGCTGCTCCACTTACTGCACTATTCGGCTTATTAATCGCCTATATTGTGGTGCGTAAAGAGTTCACCGGTAAAAAAACATTAGAGTTTTTAACTATGCTCTGTTTTGCCGTACCGGGAACCGTTGCCGGAGTATCTTACATTTTAGCCTTTAATGATGCTCCGCTCTATATCACCGGTACCGGTGTCATCATTATTATCTCAATGGTAATGAGGGATTTACCGATTGGGATGCGTGCCGCTATTGCCGGTTTAGGGCAGTTGGATAAATCATTAGATGAAGCTTCACTTTCTTTAAAAGGAAATTCGTGGAAAACATTAATTTATGTCACTTTGCCATTGCTTAAACCTGCACTACTTTCCGCATTAATTACCAGTTTCGTTCGGGCAATGACCACTGTAAGTGCGATTGTATTCTTGGTAACTGCCGATACTCGTGTAGCCACTGCCTATATTTTAAACCGTGTAGAAGATGGTGAATACGGTATTGCAATCGCTTATGGTTCATTGCTGATTGTAGTGATGATGGCAATTATTTTATTCTTTGACTGGATGGTCGGTGATACTCGAATTTCCCGTTCAAAAGCAAAACAAATGAATTAAATTGAGGTTGTTTTATGAATAACGATAATAACTTTCTTGTCTTAAAAAATGTGACAAAACGCTTTGGTAAATCTGTTGTGATCGATGATCTCAGTTTAACCATTAAACGTGGCACAATGACCACACTGCTCGGGCCTTCGGGTTGCGGCAAAACCACCATTCTACGCTTGGTTTCCGGTTTGGAACGCCCGACCAGCGGACAAATCTTTATTGATGGTGAAGATGTGACCAAATCTTCTATTCAAAGTCGCGATATTTGTATTGTGTTCCAATCTTATGCGCTATTTCCACATATGTCGATTGCCGATAATGTGGGTTACGGCTTGAAAATGTTAGGCGTTAATGCTGAAGAGCGTAAACAGCGTGTTGAAGAGGCATTGGAGTTGGTCGATCTTGCCGGTTTCGGTGATCGTTATGTCGATCAAATTTCCGGCGGACAACAACAACGGGTCGCCTTGGCGCGTGCTTTGGTATTAAAACCGAAAGTTTTACTTTTTGATGAGCCGTTAAGTAACCTTGATGCCAATTTACGCCGCAGTATGCGTGAAAAAATCCGCGAATTACAGCAAAAATTTAATATCACTTCGCTCTATGTGACGCACGATCAGAGTGAAGCCTTTGCCGTCTCCGATGAAGTGATTGTAATGAACAAAGGGAAAATTATGCAGAAAGCACCGGCAAAAGTGCTTTATCAACGACCAAATTCTCTGTTCTTAGCTAAATTTATGGGTGAAGCCAGTATCGTTGACGGCTATTTAGAAAATAATCAATTAAAGATTAATGGCTATCAATTAACGCTGGATCAAGCTCAAGAATTTAATGTCGACAATGGCGAATGTTTGGTCGGTATTCGCCCGGAAGCTATTCATCTATTGACACAAGGTTCGCCGCAAACCCGTTGTCAAATTAAATCAGCAGTTTATATGGGAAACCATTGGGAAATTGTGGTGCTATGGGGCAATAATGAATTATTAGTAAATTTAGCACCCGAACACTTCGAGGCAAATTGCCAAGAAGCCTATATCGAACTTGCCCCATCAGGAATATTTTTACTAAATAAATCAAATAATTAAGAAGGATGTCATTATGTATAATTTGAAAAAATTAGCTCTTGTAGCCATTATTGCCGGTGTCGCAACAAATGTTTTCGCTGCTAAAACCGAACCTTATATTCAAGAGGGAACAAATGCGCGTGAAATGTTGCAACAAGCGCCGATTCATTGGGTTTCAATTGAGCAGATCAAAAAAAGTTTAGAAGGTAAACCGGCAATTAATGTCAGTTTTGATATTGATGATACCGTATTATTTTCCAGCCCTTGCTTCTATTACGGACAACAAAAATATTCACCAAATGGTTTTGAATATTTAAAAAATCAAGATTTCTGGAATGAAGTCAATGCCGGCTGCGATAAATATTCTATTCCGAAAGAAGCTGCCAAAGCATTAATTAAAATGCACGAGGAACGTGGCGACAGCGTTTACTTCATTACCGGAAGAACTGCCGGTAAAACAGATGGTGTAACCCCAATTCTACAAAAAGCCTTAGGGGTTAAAAATATGCATCCGGTTGATTTTATGGGAGATCGCCCACGTAATACCAAATATAACAAAACACCGGCTATTTTAGAGCATAAAATCAGCATTCACTACGGTGACAGTGATGATGATATTCTAGCAGCGAAAGAAGCCGGTATTCGTGGTATCCGTATTATGCGTGCCCCGAACTCCACTTACTTGCC
Source organism: Gallibacterium genomosp. 1 (assembly GCF_001678575.1). Lineage (NCBI taxonomy): Bacteria > Pseudomonadati > Pseudomonadota > Gammaproteobacteria > Pasteurellales > Pasteurellaceae > Gallibacterium > Gallibacterium genomosp. 1. Next base: position 36,782 of record NZ_JTJP01000046.1, on the reverse strand, counting down.
AATGCCGACTTTAGGCGGCTACGGTGAAGAAGTTTTGATTAATTCAAGCTACTAATCCAAATTATTCCAAACATCGCCCAATGTGAGAAAATCCTGTTTCAGCATTGGGCGCATTTTTCCATTATGCATTGCCGCTGCCGGATGATACATCGGCAATAATTGAAAACAGTGTTGCTCCTGCATCAATGTATAAACTTGCCCGTGAATTTCGCTGATTTTAAACTCTGGCAAGAATACCGACAACGCAATACGCCCGCATGGCACAATAATTTTCGGCTTAATCTTTGCAATTTCCGCACGTAATAAACCGTTAAATGCCATAATTTCTTTCTTATTAGGATCACGCTTTTCCGCTCTAAATTTCACCACATTGGTCAGATAAATATTCTCTCGGCGCAACCCGATTGAAGCTAATAATTGATCAAAAAATTTGCCGCTCGTTCCGGCAAAAGGCCCTTTAATCAGCTCATCTTTTCCGGGCGCATCGCCGATAAACATAATTTCAGCGTGAGGATTGCCCCAAGCAGGCACTAATTGATATTGAGGAAATTGTTGTTGTAGCAGTTCAAACTGTTGTTGAATTGTCGTCATAAATCTTTTTCAGAGAAGATCCGGATTCCATAAACGGAACCCGGAAATCGAGAATGAAAGAGGATTAATCCTATTTTTCTTCCGCTAGCCAAATTGCCACTTGTTTTGCAAAATAGGTCAAAATACCGTCCGCACCGGCACGTTTAAAGCAGAGTAAGCCTTCCAAAATGCTCTCTTTTTCTTTTAACCAGCCATTTTGAATAGCTGCCATCTGCATCGCATATTCACCGGAAACCTGATAAGCGAAAGTTGGTACCCTAAAGTGCTGTTTAACACGCCATAGTATATCAAGATAAGGCATTCCCGGTTTTACCATCACCATATCGGCACCTTCTTGAATATCCAAACCGACCTCTTGCAATGCTTCATCGCTGTTTGCCGGATCAAGCTGGTAAGTAAATTTATTGCCGCCTTTAATATTGCTTGATGAACCGATTGCATCACGGAACGGTCCATAGAAACAGGAAGCATATTTAGCAGAATACGCCATAATCAAAGTATTAATAAAACCTTGCTGTTCAAACTGTTGGCGAATTGCTCCAATACGTCCATCCATCATATCACTAGGTGCAACCACATCAGCTCCAACTTCAGCGTGGGAAAGCGCCTGTTTAACCAATACTTCAGTAGTAATATCATTCAAAACATAACCATTTTGATCAATAATTCCATCCTGACCGTGAGTAGTAAAAGGATCAAGTGCCACATCAGTCATTACCCCCAGCTCAGGATAAGCCTGTTTCAATGCACGTACGGTACGTTGAACTAAGCCATCCGGATTATAAGCCTCTTCCGCCATTAATGATTTTTTCTCTTGTGGCACAACTGGAAATAAAGCAACCATCGGTACACCATATTTCACTAATTCTGCTGCTTCAATCAATAATTGATCGATAGTCAGACGCTCCACACCCGGCATCGAAGGCACTGCTTCACGCTGATTTTCACCTTCAATCACAAATACTGGATAAATCAAATCATCGACACTTAATTTATTTTCCGCCATTAAACGACGACTGAAATCTTGTTTACGCATACGGCGCATACGACGTTCAGGAAATTGTGAAAAAATTTGTTGAGTCATTCATTAGCTCCTTTACTCATCAAAAATACTGTTAGGATAGCTATTATAATGAATTAACATTAGTGAATATATGCTTAAAATACGTTATCCTCTTTTTAAAGGCTGAGAATATCTTATTCTTTTAAAAATTTTTTTCAAAAACAATATTAAATTGTTTTTCCTGATAAGAATAAAGTGATGGAAAATTACTCTGTTGTTTCTTCCATATCAGCTGTAATTTAGGTGTAATACCAAACAAATGCCAATCACGTTTCCAAAGAGCAAAATAAGTATGATATATGTGATCTCTTCGATTTTTACCCAATGGAAACCGGTTAGCTAATTTAAATTGATCTTGATACTGTCTTTTACTAATAGAAAAATTCATATGTGAAGAAATGCCTTTTCCCCACTCTTGCCCCCAACCAAAACGTAAAGTATAACTATTATTGCTATACTGTTTGATTCTGGTATTTTCTTGCTCTAGATTAAATCCTATATGAAAAGTTTGTTGTGGATTTCTTATCCAAAATAATGTTGTCGAAAATAATTTATTTGCTCCATTTAAATAATCATAATTATTATAACGTTGCTTAACATACTCCAAAGCAGAAGAAATTTGCCAATTTATAGATAACCAGCGATTATATTCTGCACGTATTCCCGTTCCTTGTTGATAACGCTTATTCCCAATCCAACGCCTTTCATAAAGAGATAATAAACGCACACTCTGCTTTGAATTTTTATTTACATAACCTAAATAACTACGGTTATATGTATCATTATAATCACGATTATCCCAATAAAACTTACCAAACAGATTAGTTTCAAAAAAGAAATAGTGTGAATCTTTAATATTTTTCTCTTTTGCTAATATCAATGAATAAGCAATACCATGAGCAGATTGTGGCAACATTGAATCAGATTTCACAAATCCTGTTTGTTCAATATTACGATCAGAAGAGGCATCATTTACATTATTATCTTGTTCATAATTTGCAGAGAAACTAATTTGCCAAGCACTATTATCATCAATTAAACGTAAATATTGTTCTACCATTTTCGCCACTGCTATTGGTAAATTTTCATCAGATTTCACTTTTTCAAATTGTTGCTTTGCAGAACTAAGCTGCTTATCATTAAATAATGCTATTGCTAATGCGATTCTTGCAGGATTCATTTTAGGATTTATAGCTAACAGTTGTCGAAACTTTGCAATCGCTTGTGAATAATTTTGCTGTGATTCAGCTAAAGCACCTTCAGCAAATAAAATGAGTATTTTATCTTGTTGTTGATATTTCTGATAAATAGGCAATAACATCTTAATTATTTTAAAATGTCGATATATTACCGCTTGATATAACAATTTCTTTACTAAGATAGGATCTTTCTCCACATCTTTTAAAGAAATAGATATTTTACCTTGTATCACTTTAGCTATTTTATTGTCCAAGTGATCTAATGTTGCATTGAATACAGGTGAGTGTAGCTCTGTTTTATAAGTTTGAAGAGCAATATTATCACTTGCTGTTGCTATCGCAGAAAATGTGAATAAGCCACAGAAAATTAAAATTAATGTCTTGTAAATCATAAGAAAACAATAAGAAATTTAAATACTCTGCCTATTACGTTAGTCTTTTTAATGATAAATAAAAAACGCCCATACTGGGCGTTTAAAAATGAAAATAAGTTTATTGTTTTTTTGCCTGATATGCCCCAGAAATAACAGATTCTCCTTCCTTGTTCTTCAAATAAAATACGCCTAGTGTATTCTCTGCTTTATCTTCTTTTCCTGCAAACACCCCTGTATACTTGCCCTCATATTCTGCAGCAACAGCATTACCTTCATAGTAGTATTGCTTCTCTGTTAAGGTCACATTTTTCAATTCAATTTGCTTAATATTATTAGCCTGTACCTCAATATTACCTGAAACTGTCTGATCTTTTAATTCTAACGTTAATGAACCATCTTTTTCTTGCCCATCAATTGTCATTTTTGCCAAACCTTTATAAATTGCATTAACAGCTTGAGCAGGATTTTCTAAAACATATTTCTGATCTACTTCATAAAAATAATATTTATGATTATTGTAAGGGTAAGGCATTTCTGGCATAGTAAAATAACCATAATAACCAATATCACTTACGGGATTTGCTGTTTTATCAAAACTGAGTACAGTATTCTTTTGACGTTCTTGACGAAAATCCCCATCCATTCCAACGAAAGTGAAAACATCCCCTTCAGCTTTCGATGGCTTAAATGAAGGCTCTTTTTTCTCTTGTTTATTTTCTACTGATTGTTTATCTTCTTTTGAAGATTTATTATGACTAGTATTATTTTCTGTAGAAGAATTAATACCGTCTTGTTGCTCATCTTGAACCGGATTAATTACAACAGCATTATCTTTTTGCGAAGAATTCCCCCCCCCACTAGAGTTACAAGCCGCTAAAATAAACGATAAACCAAACAGAATAGATTTATTTAATAATTTCATAAAAACCCCCATAAAGTTGATACTTTTAAAGTGGTATAGTATACCTACTTTTACAAAAAATAAAAGTACCTAAATTATTAACAAAATATTAATGTTAAGTGAATTTTTATTCATAGTAATATTATTATAAAAAAACCGAACCTTTGAGGCTCGGTATAACAAATTTATATGTACGTTGAATATGAGTTGCTGTATTCGTTAACGCTTGATTGGTATTTGATCTAAAAGTTAAATAATTGTCTCAATTTTTTATGAGGTTATTTTTCATACTTAAAATTTAAACCGCTCTATTAATTTAATTTGATTTTGGCTGATAAAAACGGGCAAATAATACACCTATTTCAAATAATAAGTACATTGGAACAGCAAGTAATGTTTGTGAAAAAATATCAGGCGGTGTCAGTAACATTCCAATAACGAATGCACCTACCAAAATATAAGGTCGCTTCTGTTTTAGATCTTCAATGCTGACCACACCACTCCAGCAGAGAAGAATAATTGCAACCGGCACTTCAAAACAGATGCCAAAAGCTAAAAACAGAGTTAACACAAAATCAAGATAACTACTGATATCTGTTGCTATTGCTACACTTTCAGGTGCTGTTTTAGTTAAAAACGCAAATACTAAGGGGAAAACCACATAATAAGCAAACGCCACACCAACATAAAACAGCAATGTACTAGAAACTAACAGAGGATAAATTAACCGTTTTTCGTGTTTATACAATGCCGGAGCAATAAATGCCCACACTTGATACAAAATATAAGGTACGGACAAAAATATTGCCGTAATAGCAGTTAATTTAATTGGTGTAAAAAAAGGTGCAACAATATTGGTTGCAATCATCGTTGAATTTTGTGGAAGCTCATTAATTAACGGAGCTGAAATAATATGATAAATATCATTTGCAAAATAAACCAATGCAAGAAACACAACCAACACACAGATAAAACTTTTCAAAATGCGATTGCGTAACTCAATAAGATGGGTAATCAGCGGTTGAGATTCATCTACGCTAGCCATAACTTTCCTTTGCTAAATAGCGATAATTTAAGATTTTTTAGCCGGATCGGTTATTTTTTCCGCCGGCACATCCGCTAACGGATCATAACTTGCCAACTCATCCTGATGCTGTTCAAGAATTAATTTTTCTTCATCTGCTTCAGCCAATTCTGCTTGTTCATCGGCAGCAAGCAGTTGCTGTTCCTCAGCTTTATCAGTGGTGATGGACTGTTCTTCACCCTGCGCTTCCATTTTGGTCTGCTGTTCCAATGAAGATTTCAACTCGCTCACAGCATTGTTCGCTGCTTGGGTTTGTTGATCCAACTGCTGTTGCATTTTTTGTGCAGAGGCTTTAAGCTCTTCAACCGTTTTGCTTAATTCAGGAGAAAGTGCTGATAAATTGAGATGCTCCGCTTTTTTGATGCTCTCTTGCAACTCTTGCAATTTAAGCTCCTGTGCCAATTCGCTTTGCACATTGTTAGCGAGATTACGCAAAGTGCGTATCCAACTAACAACGGTACGAATTGCCACCGGCAGACGCTGCGGACCTAAAACCACTAAACCGATGACAAAAATCAGAACAAGTTCAGAAAAACCGATATCAAACACAGTTATGCCTGCTCTTTATCTTTAGTTTTTGTGTCAGTTTGTGTGTTTGAATTTGAGGATTGAGATTCGATAGATTTCTTAAATTCGGCATCTTTTTCCCCCTCTTCACTCATTGCCTTTTTAAAACCTTTAACAGATTCGCCAAGATCCGAACCTAATGTTTTTAATTTTTTTGTTCCGAAAAGTAATACAACGATTAAGACAATAATTAATAATTGCCAAATACTGATTCCACCCATAATGTACCTCTAGTAAAAGTAAAATGTTGATTAAATTATACTGCTGCTTTTACGCTGCAACAATGCTGCTTTATCGTTTGAAAGCGGTTATCAATAATAGCACTACACCTAATAACAACAACCCGACAGCAATATTCAGCGGTAAAAATTGAAAGCCGAACAGACTGGCAAAGAATAGCAAACTCGCACTCATAAAACCATACACACGTTGGGTATTTTTTCGTTGTTGCTGCTTTAACTGCTGCTGAATCAAAGTTAATTGCCGACGAATTTGTTTCTGTTCCAACAATGCCTGATGCAATGTCTGTGGAAAAGAGGCAAAATGCTCACGCAAAAAAGGCAAATGTGATTGAAAATCACGATACATTTTCTTGACGCTAATCTGCTCATTCAGCCAATCCTGCAAAAACGGTTTAGCCGTTTGCCATAAATCCAATTGCGGATATAGCTGTCTACCCAATCCTTCGATATAAAGCAATGTTTTCTGGAGTAAGACCAACTGCGGCTGCACCTGCATTTGAAAACGACGCGCAGTATTAAATAGATTTAACAACACGTTTCCAAATGAAATTTCTGCCAACGGTTTAGAAAAAATCGGTTCACAAACAATTCTGAACGCCTGTTCGAACTCTTCTACATTGGTATCTTCCGGCACCCAACCGGAATCAATATGTAACTGCGCAACGCGACGATAATCGCGATTAAAGAAAGCCAAAAAGTTTTCCGCTAAATAGCGTTTATCTTCGCTGTTCAACGTGCCGACAATGCCACAATCAATACCGATATATTGCGGTGATTCCGGGTGATGATAGCTGACAAAAATATTGCCGGGATGCATATCAGCGTGGAAAAAACTGTCGCGAAACACTTGTGTAAAAAAGACCTGTACCCCACGTTCCGCCAACAGTTTCATATCTGTACCGTTTGCTTCCAATGCCGGAATATCTGAAATTGGAATGCCGTAAATACGTTCCATTACAATGACATTCTTATGACAAAAATCGCTATACATTTCCGGCACATACAACATTGGGCTGTCTAAAAAGTTTTCTCTTAACTGAAGCGCATTTGACATTTCCTGTCGTAAATCCAATTCCGCCAACAATGTTTTCTCATATTCACGAATCACTTCCACCGGACGCAACCGATAGCCCTCTCTGGTTAGACGTGGAATCCATTTCGCAATTTTGTACATTAAAGCCACATCCAAAGCGATAACCGGCGCAATATCCGGACGAATCACTTTAAATACTACCTCTTTCCCTGCCAGCGGTTGGGTCGCATTAAATCTTGCAGTGTGAACTTGTGCGATTGATGCCGATGCCAGCGCTTGCTCATCAAAAGCCTCAAACCAACGCTCGATCTTATCGCCTAACGCTTTTTCAATTTCCGCTCTTGCCAATTTTCCATCAAACGGCTCTACTTGATCTTGCAACAGTGCCAACTCATTAGCGAGCTCTTCAGGGAAAAGATCTCGTCGTGTCGAAAGCATTTGTCCTAATTTGATCCATACCGGCCCCAACTCTTGAAAAGCCATCCGCAAACGCCAACCAAGAGATTTATCCGGATAACGATTTTGCCACCAAAAACAGAGTTTACGCCCATAACGAAGCGGACGAGTTAATGGAATTTTAGGCAATGCTTGATCCAAGCCGTATTGCAATAATACTCGGACAATATGATAAAAACGAAAATAGTGCTTTATTTTCATAGTTTTCCTGCAAGTTGGTTGATTTTATCTTCTACACGCTGCAAATCCTGTTGCAACTCGGCAACCTGATCATAAAAATGTACCAACGCCAAAGAGGGGGCAATCAACTGCCACTCTTCGGTCAGCCGTTCTCCCCAATGGCGCTCACTGGTTACAAAATGTTCAGTCATACGATTTTTTATCTGTCGCATCGTATGGGTTAAAGAATATACAACAGCATCGCCAAGATACGGAGCTAACAGTTCTTCCGGATCTTTTTCCAAGTGCTCAAATAGCGCCATTGTATCCTGTAAAACTTGCAAATCACCCTGAAACACAACCTGCTTTTGATTAATTAACGCTGACAACTCACTTTTTTTCGGTCGTTGCAATAATAACGAAGCATCTGCCGACACTTCGCAATCAACTTCGCCATCATATTGTGCCAACAGATCGACACGTTGTGGAGAAAACAGCAAATAACAATGCCCGCCTTGTTTAAGATGCAACAACAACACTTTGCCTGCCAACTTACGTAATCGTGGGTTAATATCTTCACTGCGTTGGATAAGATAATTTACCGCTTGTTCCAGCAAGCCATTTACTAACTGCGGCAACATTAATTGCTGTTTAATTGAAGAAAGCATTTATCGCTCCTTAAAATTTATAACCACGATGCAATGCCACAATACCGGCGGTTAAATTGAAATATTGCGTCTGTTCAAAGCCGGCATCAATCATCATTTGTTCCAACACGGATTGTTCCGGGTGCATTCTGATTGACTCCGCCAAATAGCGATAACTGTCAGCATCATTCACCACCACTTCGCCCACTTTCGGCAAAATATTAAATGAATAAAAATTATAAACTTTGCTCAACGGTTCAATAATCGGCTTAGAAAATTCCAACACCAAAAGACGACCGCCCGGTTTCAACACGCGATACATTGAACGCAATGCTTTATCTTTATCCGTTACATTTCGCAAACCGAAACTGATCACGATGCAATCAAAGGTATTATCCGCAAACGGCAACATTTCCGCATTTGCTTGCACATATTCCACATTGCTGACTACGCCTAAATTACGCAATTTATCGCGCCCAACCTGCAACATAGAATCATTAATATCGGCTAAAATAACTTGTCCGCTTTCTCCCACCATTCTGGAGAATTTTGCCGAAAAATCACCGGTACCGCCGGCAAGATCCAACACTTTTTGCCCTTTACGCACGCCGCTGCAATCAATGGTAAAGCGCTTCCAGACCCGATGAATACCGAAAGAGAGCAGATCATTCATCAAATCATACTTATCCGCTACAGAATGAAAAACATTGGCAACCAGTTTTTGTTTCTCTGATTTTGCGACCGTTTTAAACCCGAAATGAGTTAACTCTTCATTATTTACGTTCGGTTGTTGTTCCTGTTCCATTATCTCATCCTATTTTTTCGGCATTGTTGCTAATAATTCAGTTAATAATTGCCAATAAACCGCCACTGCCGGGATATGACAACGTTCATCCGGAGAATGTGCCCCTAAAATGGTTGGTCCAATCGAAACCATTTCCATATTTGGATAAACTTTATTGATTAACCCGCACTCCAATCCGGCGTGAATCACTTTGATTACACTCTCTTTGCCTAAAATACGGTCATATAACGTTTTCGTGCGTTTAACAATATTGGCATCCGCCTGCGGCTCCCAACCGGGATAACGTCCGGAAAAGACCACTTCAGCATCGGCTAAACGACAAACGGAACGCACCAAACTCACCACATCATCTTGTCCGTGATCATTCAATGAACGTGCCAATAACGTTAATTTAATCTGCTCCGCTTTGGTTTCCAATACTCCTAAGCTGATGGAGGTTTCCACCACATCCGGCAACACATCACTAAAACGAATAACGCCATTCGGCAAGGCATTAATTAAATCTAATAAAATTTGGCTCTGACGCTCGCTTAATCCCTGTTCCGCTGTTGCCTCTTCGAGCGCAAAATTGATCTGTTTTTCTGCGTGAGACAACGCTTCAATCAGTTGTTGCGATAATAATTGCCACACCTGCTTAAACTTCTCTACCGATGCACTGGAGAGCAAAACGGTAGCAAACGCCTCGCGTGGGATTGCATTACGCACCGAACCGCCGGAAATGTCCGCCAAACGGAAGCTCACTTTAGCCAATGCTTTTTCGAGCGTTTTTGCTAAAAGTTTAATCGCATTGCCACGATTTAAATGAATCTCCGCCCCCGAATGACCACCTTTTAGCCCTGTTAACGCAATATGTACTGCCACTTCATTTTTGCGTAACTCTTGCCATTGCACTGGGAAACGAATATCAACATCTTCACCGCCAGCACAACCGATATAAATTTCACCTTCATCTTCGGTATCAGCATTAATCATCACCTCACTTTGCAACCAATTCGGTTGCAATCCCAATGCACCGACCATTCCAGTTTCCTCACTAGCAGTCAATAAAACCTCTAACGGCGGATGTGCGACATCATTACTCTCCAACACCGCTAAACAGGACGCCATACCGATACCGTTATCCGCCCCTAAAGTCGTACCTGTCGCTTTTACCCATTCACCATCGACATAAGGCACAATCGGATCAGTTAAAAAATTATGTGCCGTATTTTTATTTGCCTGCGGCACCATATCTAAATGCGCCTGCAACGCTACCGGCTGATGATCTTCCATTCCTGCAGTTGCTGCTTTGCGAATCAAAATATTCCCGACTGCATCCTGTTCAACCCATAACTGTTTCTGTTTTGCCCACTGAATAATGAAATCGGCAAGTGCCTGTTCGTGGTGAGAAGGATGAGGGATTGAACAAATTTTATCAAACCATTGCCATACTAATTTTGGTGATAATTCTGTAATTGAAGACATAATTTTTCCTTTGAAATAGTTACTTTTGCAGAAAACAAAAAGAAATTGCGTTAAATGATAGCATAGAAAGCAATTTCGCGTTATCCTTACGCAATTTTTTATAACTTCAAACACAAAGGTACATTTATTATGAGCGAAAAATATGTTGTTACTTGGGATATGTTTCAAATGCACGCCCGCAAATTATCCGAACGCCTCCTTCCGGCTTCACAATGGAAAGGAATTATTGCGGTTAGTCGTGGTGGGTTATTCCCAGCAGCGGTTATTGCACGCGAATTAGGTATTCGTTTAGTTGAAACCGTTTGTATCGCAAGTTATGACCACGATCAACAGAATGAATTAAAAGTGTTGCATCGCGCAGAAGGTGACGGCGAAGGCTTTATCGTAGTCGATGATTTGGTTGACACAGGTAACACTGCTCGTGCGATTCGTGAGATGTATCCGAAAGCAAAATTTGTAACCGTATTTGCAAAACCTGCCGGTGCACCTTTAGTTGATGATTATGTTGTTGATATTCCACAAAATACTTGGATTGAACAACCTTGGGATATGGGTATTACTTTTGTCCCACCTCTTTCTCGTAAATAATTTAATTAAATTTCTTGGAGTTGCTGATGTATTTAACACAAATCAAAGCCGAACTGACACAGGCGGCGGATGTTTTAGACAAATTTTTATCCGATGATAAAAATATTGAGCTAATCCAACAGGCGGCACTCATTATTGCCGACAGTTTTAAACAGGGCGGAAAAGTTTTAAGTTGCGGTAATGGCGGTTCGCATTGTGATGCGATGCATTTTGCCGAAGAGTTGACCGGTCGTTATCGTGAAAATCGTCCGGGCTATCCGGCAATTGCCATTTCGGATGTCAGCCATTTAAGCTGTGTAAGTAACGATTTCGGTTACGATTATGTCTTTTCACGTTATGTTGAGGCTGTCGGTCAAAAAGGTGATGTGTTGTTCGGGCTGTCAACTTCCGGCAACTCGAAAAATGTCTTGAATGCAATCGAAGCGGCAAAAGCAAAAGGAATGAAAGTCATTGCGTTAACCGGCAAAGATGGTGGGAAAATGGCAGGCTTGGCGGATGTTGAGATTCGTGTTCCGCATTTTGGTTATGCCGATCGTATTCAAGAAATTCACATCAAAGTTATCCATATTTTGATGATGTTGATTGAATTTGAAATGGCGAAACAAAATTAATCACCTTATTTTGTGATTCAAACTGATGTGCATTAGTTCAAATAACACTAATGCACATTTCTTTTCAATAACGCTATATTTTTAATTATTCAGATTAATTAAGGCATTTCTGATGTTTCAATTCACAGAACAACACATAAAACATTGCTCTATGAATTGCCCTGATTTAGAAGAGGTTACGCCTCTTAAATTCGCTACATCCTACCATCATAAACGATGAGAGTTTAACCATTTAGGAAATACACGATGAAAAAACTGACTAATGCATTCGCAAAACTCCAACCAAAACAATTTTTTGCAGCCATTATTGCCTTAGCTTCTCTCTATTTTTCATCACTGTTTATGCTCAACGGTAGCGGTAAACAGATTGAAATTCAGGATGTTTTGCTGCTTTCCGCACTCATTCTTATTTTTAACGCTTCCCGTAAAGCATTTTATTTCGTTATTCTTCCTATTGCCATTGCTTATACATTATATGCGCCAGTAGGAATGATGTTCGGAGCGCCGAATTATCAATATTTAGCTTCTGTTTTAGCGACGAATCTAGCCGAAGGTAGCGAATTTTTACAACAAATTCCGTTACAATATTATTTAATGGCAATCGCTATTGTGCCGTTACTGCTTTTATTCCGCTATTTAAGCCAACGTTTCCAACTAAAATTCTATAAAAATAAAACGTTGCTCTGTTTCATTCTCTTTTTCGCCTTAGTTAATCAATCCCCGTTTTCCTTTTTTCATCAATTTTTCGCTGCTGCAACTCAAGTTAAAGACGAACTGGTTCGTTTAAACCAATTTCAACTGGAAAGTCGTTGGGGAGCTTCTCAGTTTAACGGAGAATATAAAAATTATGTGTTGGTCATCGGTGAAAGTGTGCGTCGTGATTATATGCACGCTTATGGTTATCCTATTGAAAATACCCCCTTTATGGAAAACGTCAACGGTATTATCGTTGATGGTTTAGAATCAGCCGGAAGCAACACTATCGCCTCTTTACGCCTTATGCTAACAAAACCTGATAAACAAAATTGGGCGCCTGATTATTCATTAAATTTAATTGATTTAATTAAATCTGCTGGCATAAAAACTTACTGGCTATCCAATCAAGGTTTTTTGGGTCAATTTGATACACCGATCACCGCCATTGCCGATTTAAATGATGAACATTACTTTATCGCTAAAAATGATTCTATTAGTAATGACTCCAGTGATTTTCAATTGATTGCGCCATTAAAAAATATTCTTGCACAACCTAGCAATCAAACAAAATTTATTGTAGTTCATCTTTATGGATCACACCCTAAAGCGTGTGATCGTATTAAGGATTATCAAAATATTTCTCCAGTAAAAGATAAGAAATATCAATATCTTAGCTGTTATGTTTCATCTATTAGAAAAACCGATCAAGTACTACAACAAATCTATCAAGCATTACAAAAACAATATCAGCTACACCAACAGTCATTTTCAATGATCTACTTTGCTGATCACGGATTGGCACATAAAACTATTGATAACGAAGTACTATTTTTCAACAATGCTGGCAGTCCGTTACATCACGATGTTCCACTATTTATGACCTCTTCTGACAGCCAACAGCATCAAAAATGCACTAGTTTCAAATCTGGCTTGAATTTCACTGAAGCAATTGCAAATTGGATGAATATTCAAAATCAACAGATTTCAACACAATTTAATCTGTTCGACTGTAAAAGTGACAACGATGATTATGGATTAAAAGAACGTCTACCTAAAACTAAGCGTGATCCAGCAATAGACATTAGAAACAAATAAAAAGTCATTGATCAATCTACATAAATTACGTTTCTATTTTATGATAGAATTTCACTCATTTATTTTTAGATCAACTTTATAATATGAGAATTCTACTGGTTGAAGATGATCCAATGATCGCAAATGTATTATCCGATAACTTGAAAGACGCAAGTTACGCAGTCGATTGGGTGGAAAATGGAGAACTGGCATTAAGTGCAGTAAAATCACAGCCTTATGATTTAGTTTTATTAGATTTAGGGCTACCTAAAAAAGATGGATTGGAAGTTTTAGCACAGTTACGCCAACAACAGTTTGGTTTTCCGATTATTATTCTTACCGCACGAGATGATCTACCAAGCCGTTTACAAGGTTTGGATGGTGGAGCCGATGATTACATCATTAAACCGTTTGATATGGCTGAGCTTTTGGCTCGCATTCGTGTTGCGCTGCGTAAACAGAGCGGTCATCATACTGCAGAGATTCGATACGGCAATCTTTTATTGAATTTAAAAACTTATCAAGTGCAAAACCTCACTACTCAAGAAACGCAGCAGCTCACAAATAAAGAATTTGCTATTTTGCAAACATTATTACAACATCCAGGCGTTATCTATTCGCGTAGCGATCTTGAAGATAAGATTTATGGTTGGGGCGAAGAAGTTGAAAGTAACGCTATTGATTTTTTGATTCACGCACTGCGTAAAAAATTGGGAAAAGAAGCAATTAAAAATATTCGAGGTGTCGGTTGGACTATTCCAAAATAACTAAAAGATTATTACGCTGGCGTTATTCCATTCAAGCAAAATTAACCTTAACACTTGTAATCGTTACTTTTTTCACCGCCACCGTTACGGCAGTTTCTACTGCTTATAATGCGTTTTATGCCGCTTATCAGTTACAGGATGACTTATTAATTCAGACAGCACGTTTTACTTCACTTCGTAACAATTTTTCCGAACAAATGCCTTTACCATTAAACGATGATGACAACCAAATTTATGTACAAAGCATTTTTACTTCACCTAATAATAAATATTTCATTCCATTTCTCTATCAAATGAGAGAAGGATTTCATACCGTCAAAATTCATAAAAAAGAATTTCGTGTTTTCGTACGACAAATAAAAACACAAAATAGGATGCAAAAAATTGCAGTAATGCAAGAAACCGAATTCAGAACAAAAAAAGCGATTGATGCCACTTGGCAAACTATTTTGCCATTCTTAATTTTTATGCCAATTGTCATTCTACTATCAATTCTAGTGATTAATTTCACCTTTATTCCACTGCGTAAACTTTCAGTGGCGATTCAACAACGGCAAAAAAATGATCTCAGCATTATTCCTTTAGCAAAAACACCGTATGAAGTGCATAACTTTATTACAGCCATTAACCATTTATTGAAACAAGTAGATAAGTCGGTAAAAGAACAACAACAGTTTATTGCCAATGCCGCCCACGAATTACGTTCTCCAATGACGGTTCTCTCTTTACAGGCAGAACGTTTAGCAACTCACGCTGTTCCGATAGAAACTAAACAGCAAATTGAACAGCTTATTCAAGCAATTCAGCGTAATCGCCATTTATTGGATCAACTGCTATCTTTTGCTCGTAGTCAGGCACATCAAACTCAACAACCAGATATTAAACCAATTTCGGCAAAAGCTACCTTTAAACAGGTTATTGAAACCTTGCTACCATTGGCAGAACAAAAGCAGATTGATATTGGCGTGATCAGTGAACAGGATGCTGAAATTTGTATCGGTGAAACGGATCTCTTCACCATTATTAAAATTCTACTCGAAAATGCTATTGTTTATGCTCCGGAAGAAAGTTTTGTTGATTTATCAGTTGAACAACTACAAGACGATAAAGTGAAAATCATTGTAGAAGATAATGGCAACGGGATTGTAGAAGAGGAGCGAGAAAAGGTTTTAAAACCATTTTACCGCATTTTAGGAACTCAACAGCAAGGTACCGGATTGGGGTTAGCAATTGCATCAACTTTAGTACAGTATTATGGTGGCACGATTAAACTTAAAGCAGCACAACAATACACACACGGTCTGCGTGTAGAAATTATCTTGCCAATCCATCAAAAACTTCTAAATAGTTAGACGGCATAGAACAAAAAACGCATATTGTTGTCAATATGCGTTTTTCTTGAATGCTGGTAACTTAATAAAGTTTTCTTGATGTATTGAACCAATCTTCTTTAAAACTACGCTTCATATTTTGAATAGCATCAATAATATCATGATGAACGAGTTGTTCATTTTGGATACCGACACAACGACCTTTTTCACCTTGCAATAATAATTCAACCGCATAAACTCCCATTCTGGAAGCCAAAATACGGTCAAAGGCACAAGGCGCCCCACCACGTTGAATATGTCCCAATACTGTCGCACGAGTTTCGTGATGGACACGTTCTTCGATCTCTTTCGCTAACTCGTTAACGTCACACATATGTTCAGTAATCGCAATAATGGCGTGGCGTTTACCCTTTTCAATACCATATTCTACTTTACGAATTAATGCTTCACGTTCAAAAGGGCGTTCCGGAATCACGATAAATTCGCAACCTCCGGCAATCGCTGCTGCCAAAGTTAAATCACCACAATGACGTCCCATAATTTCCACGATAGAGATACGTTGGTGAGAGCTTGAAGTATCACGTAAACGGTCAATCGCATCCAATGCAGTTTCTAATGCTGTTTGATAACCGATAGTATAATCAGTACCGGCGACATCATTATCAATTGTGCCAGGCAAGCCGATACAAGGAAAATCGTGTTCCTCAGTTAATAATTTTGCTCCCATATAGGAACCATCACCACCTATAACAACAAGAGCATCAATACCGTGAAAACGCAAATTTTCAACACATTTTGCACGTACTGAAGGATCTTTAAATTCTGGGAAACGTGCTGAACCCAAGAATGTACCGCCACGATTAATCACATCAGAAACACTAAAACGTTCCAATTTTTTAATTTTATTAAAATATAATCCTTGGTATCCGTCATAAACCCCATAAACTTCCAATCCTTCGTATAGAGTCGCACGAACTACGCCACGAATTGCGGCATTCATTCCAGGCGCATCGCCACCACTTGTTAATACGGCAATTTTCTTAATCATATGTTGTCCTCATTAGGAAATATTTTATCGAAAAAAATAAATCAAAAACCGCGCTAAGATTACACCATTCAACAAGCTCGCTCTAGCAAAATTTTCGATTAGTGCGGTAATTTTTGATCTAATTCGTCATTATGTTGTCGTTTGAGCTATTTCTTGTTTTACCACTGTGGTTGGCTCTTGATGAATCATTATGTCGGAATTTGGGAAAGCCTGTCGCAATTCCTGTTCCAATTCTTCGGTAATAGCGTGAGCCATCATCAAAGGGAGATTATCCTCCAACTCTAAATGCAACTGAATAAAACGCACTGCCCCAGCACGGCGTGTTTTTATATCGTGAACTCCAAGTACTTTCGGATTTCGTTTCGCAATTTTTTTAATCTCTGAGATCTCCTCTTCCGGCAAAGCCACATCCAATAACATTTGCACTGATTCCGATACCATTTTTAATGCATTAATTAAAATATAAACAGCGATAATTAAGGCACAAATCGCATCTGCCATTACAAAACCGTAATAACTGATCACCAACGCAATCAAAATACCTAAATTCATAAATAAATCAGTCTGATAGTGCAAACTGTCCGCCTTAATCGCCGGGCTATCCGTGCGTTTTATCGTATATTTTTGAAAGCTCACCAAAATGGCTGTCATTATTACTGAAACAATGGTAACGGCGATCCCCCAAATATTATGATCAGTAATTTCAGGCGAATGAAGACGTTGAATGCCTTGCAAAAATAGAAAGACGACCGATCCGCAAATAAACATCCCCTGCGCCAATGACGCCAGTGATTCTGCTTTACCGTGACCGAATGAGTGATTATCATCCGCCGGCATTAATGCAAAGCGAAGAATCAACATATTCGTAAAAGAAGCTAACAGATCCAAAAGTGAATCCGTAATTGCCGCTAAAATACTGACTGAACCGGTTTTCCACCAAGCAATAGCTTTAATTGATACCAAAAAAAAGGCAGTAAAAATCGCTAAACACGCTGCTCTTTTTACATAAATCGAATATCTATCTTTCATCACAACTCCAAGGGAATGCAAACTTTGCTAATTTTTGCACCATTGGTTCCGCCACTTGTTGTTGCAAATTTTTCAAAATAGCCGTTTGGCTACTCTTAATTGGGGCAAACTGTTGCGTATATTGAAATTGAACAAAACCACATTTCGCCAAATTTTCACCTTTTGCGACATCCACTTGATAGTCAATAAACTGCTCATCTGGCGGATAAACCACATAGCTATATAATTTTCCTTGTTCTAATTTATTGTTATAAACATCAACACCTGTGTTACGGAACATTCTTTCGCGTAATTGAATACGTTGCTGATATTTCGCATCCGTTTTCACAAAATTCTGTTGTAAATCTTGAAAAATTTCTAAATGTTTCTGTTGATCTTTATTTATTAATTCATAGGTATATTTCACCACTGAACCAAGATCATCAGTTTTACTCAATTGATAGTACTGTTGTTCAAACTCAATTTTATTCGGTACAGTCACTTTCTGTTGCATCATCGGTTGACTAACACAGCCAGATAAAAGCAATAAACCCAACCAATAGCTCCGTTTAATCATCATTTAACTCCCGTTTAAAGATTAATTCCGTTGTTGTAGATAGATTTTCATCAAACCAATATCCGCCTAAATCAAATGTTTTTAACTGTTCAATTTCGGTTAATCGTTGTTGTAACAGATAGCGACTCATTAATCCTCTAGCTTTCTTAGCATAAAAACTAATCACTTTATAAGTTCCGTTTTTACGATCCATAAAAATAGGCTTTATAATTGTTGCCTGTAACCGCTGTGTATTGACCACTTTAAAATATTCATCAGATGCCAAATTCACTAATATATTATCACCTTGCTGATCCAATGCTTGCTGTAACTGATCGGTGATCACATTTCCCCAAAAATGATACAGATCATTTCCTCTTTCATTTTTCAACTTTGTTCCCATTTCTAAACGATAAGGTTGCATTAAATCCAACGGCTTTAATAATCCATACAATCCTGACAACATTCTTAAATGTGATTGTGCAAACTGAATATCCTCTGCTGATAATGTTTCCGCCTCTAATCCAGTATAAACATCACCTTTGAAAGCATAAATTGCTGCTTTACTATTTTCCGTATGATGTTGTAGCACCCACTCAGCAAAACGAGCAGCATTTAATCCTGCCAATTTATCGCTAATTTTCATTAATGAAGCAATTTCTGCCGGTGTTAATCGGCGACAAATTTCAATTAATTGCTGACTATATTGTGTTAAATCTGGTTGTGTATAACTTGAAATCAGACTCGGTGTTGAAAAATCCAATGTTTTTGCAGGTGAAATAATAGCTAACATATTTTTCCTTTTAATTATAAATTGGGTAATGACCAATCAATCGGTGTTTTACCCTGTTGTATTAAATACTGGTTGGTACTTGAAAAGTGGTGACAACCTAAGAAACCTCGATGAGCAGAAAGTGGCGATGGATGTGGAGCCGTCAAAACGCAATGTTTTTGTCGATCAATAAATTGCCCTTTTTTCTGAGCGTGACTCCCCCATAATAAAAAAACCAATCCTTGCGTATGCTGGTTTAAAGTAGCAATAACGTGATCTGTGAACGTTTCCCAACCAAAATTAGCGTGTGAATGTGCCTTTCCCTGTTCCACGGTTAATACGGTATTTAATAACAACACGCCTTGTTGTGCCCAAGTAACCAAATACCCGTGGTTTGGAATGTGGAATCCAGTAATATCTTGCGATAACTCTTTATAAATATTCTGCAATGAAGGCGGTATCTGCACATTTGGACGTACTGAAAAAGCTAAACCGTGAGCTTGATTAGGACCGTGATAAGGATCTTGCCCTAAAATCACCACTTTTACCTGATCAAACTCAGTGTAACGAAATGCATTAAATACATCTTTTTTTGGTGGATAAATTATTTTCCCTGAATCTCTTTGTTGCTGAACCTGTTGCAAAATATGTTGGAAATAAGGTTGCGCTTTTTCGCTGCCTATCATATCTTTCCACGTTCTCATCTCGTTATCCTTTTTATCACTTATCGCATTTGAAAAGGCAATTATAAAAATCTTATAACAAAATCGCCAATAAAAAATACATCACAAATTGTTACAACTTCATTATTAAAAGGTAAAAACAAATATTTAATACAGACTTCAAGTTAAACAATTGTTGATTAAAATCAAATTTAAAATCAGACAAAAACTTTTTATTAATCAATAAAATGATTTATTGCAATTTAATTTGAAAATATAAAATATTTTGATAAAATTCACTCAATTCATTAATTTTAAACCTAGGCTTTTGGAGGCTATTATGATTAAAGGTATTCAAATTACACAAGCTGCAAATGACAATTTAATTAACTCTTTCTGGTTATTAGATAATGAGAAAGGTGAAGCACGCTGTCTATGTGCAAAAGGCGATTACGTTGAAGACCAAATCGTTGCAATCAATGATTTAGGAAAAATTGAATATCGTGAATTGCCAGTTGATGTTGCGCCAACTGTAAAAGTAGAAGGTGGTCAACATTTAAACGTTAACGTTTTACGTCGCGAAACTTTGGAAGATGCAGTAAAACATCCAGAAAAATATCCACAATTAACTATTCGTGTTTCTGGTTATGCTGTGCGTTTTAATTCATTAACTCCGGAACAACAACGCGATGTAATTACCCGTACTTTCACTGAAAGTTTATAATTTTTTTCCTCTTTAAAAATTTAACGGCGATATTTCTATCGCCGTTTTTTTACTTAATTTTTTATTACTTTCACAACCAAAGTAATCCCCTTTATTGATACTACTTCTACAACATCACCTTGATGTAATTGATTACCTTCAACACGCCAACTACCGTCACCAAACTTGGCACGAGCAATATGATCTGTAAAAACTTCGGTAATTACACCTTGTTGCCCCAACATTGCCAAACCTCGTTGATTCAACATTTCGGCAGCAATATCCTGCTGATTACGTTTACTCTGAATTTTCCACCAACACAAACTAGCAAGCACTGCTATCGCCGCAAACAATATTCCCCCAATCACTAATGAAAGCAGAAAAAAATAACTCAATATTGCCAACACTAATGCCGCGATTCCCCACCATAAAAAGAAAATTCCAGGGACAACAATTTCCAAAATTAAAAGCACAAACCCGAGTACCAACCAATGAATTGCTCCCCATTGCGCTAACCATTCCATCATTTTTGTGTTCCCGATTGTTTTAACAATTCATTGATACCAGCAATTGATCCCATTAAATTGCTCGCTTCCAACGGCATCAATACCACTTTGCTATTCTCCGCTTGTCCAATTTGTTGTAAAGCTTCAGTATACTTTTGAGCAACAAAATAATTAACCGCTTGAATATTACCAGCTGCAATAGCCTCAGACACCATTTGTGTTGCTTTTGCCTCTGCTTCCGCTTCACGTTCACGTGCTTCGGCACGTAAAAAAGCTTCCTGCCGTTCTCCCTCTGCTTGCAAAATTCTGGACTGTTTTTCTGCTTCAGATTGCAAGATCTGTGCCTGTTTTTCACCTTCCGCACGAAGAATTGCAGCTTGACGCACTCCTTCAGCTTCAAGAATTTCAGCTCGCTTATTACGCTCCGCTTTCATTTGCGCATTCATTGAATTAATCAACTCTTTTGGTGGACGAACATCCCTAATTTCAATTCTTGTTACTTTCACACCCCACGGATTGGTTGCTTCATCTACAATTGCCAATAATCGACTATTTATTGCATCACGCTGCGATAACATTTCATCCAACTCCATTGATCCCAGCACAGTACGAATATTAGTCAAAGTTAAATTAATTATTGCCTGTTCCAAATGATTAACTTCATAAGCAGCATTACGAGCATCAATCACCTGCACAAAACAGACTGCATCAATCGATACATTTGCATTATCTTTGGAAATTACCTCTTGTGATGGAATGTCCAACACCTGTTCCATCATATTAATTTTACGACCAATACGATCAATAAACGGAACAATAATATTCAATCCCGGCGTTAATGTTCTGGTATAACGTCCGAATCGTTCAATAGTCCAATGATACCCTTGTGGCACGGTCTTTACCGCTGAAACCAAAACAACAATCACTAAAATAATGAAAAAAATTGTTCCAATTGGAATACTCTCTAAATACATAACACCTCCTAAATCAAATTGAAGCTACATCATCCCACAACAATAAACGATTGCAATAGAGAAATGGAATCTATTTACAAATTTATAATTTACCACAAATTATACCCATAAAGGCTTATCAACTTAACCTAAACAAACAAACTAAGTTACGCTACAATGCACTATCACTATTTATAAGGATAAATTTATGGCTGAATTATTAACCTTTGAACAAGCATTAGACTCACTTTTACAACAACTTCCAGCTCCAAATAAAACACACTGTGAAACTATTTCTCTTGATCAGGCAGATCAACGTATTTGTGCCGAAGCCGTTATTTCACCAATCAATGTGCCGGCTTTCGATAATTCTGCAATGGACGGTTACGCCGTTAGAATAGCTGATTTGGAAAAATCAATGACACTAACGGTTGCCGGTAAAGCTTTTGCGGGACAACCTTTTAATGGAGAATGGGTGGAAGGCAGCACAGTAAGAATTATGACTGGTGCAATGATCCCTGAAGGAACCGATGCGGTGATAATGCAAGAAAAAGCTATCGTCAATGCTGACGGTAGCGTTACTTTCCTACAACTTCCTAAATTGGGTGAGAATATTCGCCGTATTGGTGATGATGTCAAACAGGGTGAAGAGGTTCTATCTCAAGGTGCAAAATTAACATCAGTATCCTTGCCACTACTCGCTTCATTAGGTATTGAAAAGATAAAGGTTTTTCCCCGAATCAAAGTGGCTATTATTTCCACTGGTGATGAATTAGTTCCAGTCGGTCAACCATTACAAGACGGGCAAATTTATGATACCAACCGTTTTGCAGTTAAATTAATGTTGCAACGTTTAAATTGTGAAATACTGGATTTCGGTATTTTACCTGACAATGAACAGCAATTTGAGCAAGCATTCCGTGATGCTCAGCATCAGGCTGATCTGATCATTACCAGCGGTGGCGTTTCTGTTGGAGAAGCAGATTTCACCAAAAATGTGCTTGAACGTTTAGGCAATATTAATTTTTGGAAATTAGCCATTAAACCGGGTAAACCTTTTGCTTTCGGCAAATTAGAAAATGCTTGGTTCTTTGGATTACCTGGCAATCCAGTTTCAGCGTTTGTCACCTTTTATCAATTAGTGCAACCGGCAATTGCCAAATTAAGTGGGTTTAGCCAATGGAAGGCACCACAAAAATTACCAGCAATTGCAGCACAACCATTGAAAAAAAGTATAGGTCGCTTAGACTTTCAACGCGGTTTCTATCACATCAATGAACAGGGACAACTTGAAGTTTCTCCCGTCCGTTTCCAAGGTTCACATATGTTCAGTTCTTTTGTCCAAAGCAATTGTTTTATTGTGTTGGAGCAGGAGCGAGGCAATGTAGCTACAGGAGAATCAGTAATGATAGAGCCTTTTAATTTTTTAATTAATTAATAGATAAAATGAAAATTGAATTAACCAATTACGAAATGTTGCGTTATAACCGGCAAATTGTGATGAAAGCAATTGATTTAGACGGTCAGGAAACATTAAAAGCAGGTAAAATGCTGATTGTCGGGCTGGGTGGTTTGGGTTGTGCTGCCGCACAATATCTTGCTGCTGCTGGTGTCGGCGAGTTAACATTGTTGGATTTTGATAAGGTATCGTTATCTAATTTACAGCGTCAGATTTTGCATACCGATCAGCGTATTGATATACCGAAAGTTGAGTCAGCTAAAGTGGCACTTTCGCAAATTAATCCTCTTATCAAAATTAATACCATTAATCAGAAACTGACCTCGCAACAGTTGGAAAAATTAATTGCTACTGTTGATGTCGTATTAGATTGTACTGACAATGTCGAAAGTCGCAATCAGCTTGATCAGGTTTGTCAACAACTAAAAAAACCGCTTGTTTCCGGTGCAGCAATCAGAATGGAAGGGCAAATTACTGTTTTTACTTATCAACCCGACACACCGAACTATCGCAATTTAAGTCAATTATTCGGTGAGAATGTTTTAAGCTGTGTTGAAGCCGGCGTCTTATCACCGATTGTCGGCATTGTCGGCTCTATTCAGGCGTTAGAAGCAATTAAAGTGCTTCTAAACATTGGAGATATTTTATGTGGCAGATTATTGATGATTGATGGAATGTCAATGCAGTTTAGGGAATTAAAACTCCCTGTTTATTAAGCAAAAAATGGGCTGTTTGCCCATTTTTCTCAATAACTACAGCACTTTTGCGTGATATCGTAACTTCTCCATTGCTTTAATCAACTGCTCATTGCTGACTTTATCCGTTGTAATCACTTTCACCGTATGTGCATTCATATCTGCTTTAGTTTTCAAAACCCCATCAATTGATCGCAACTCTTTATTCACCAAATAGACACACAACTGACAATTCATCTCATCAACTTGCATGGTCAGTTCTCTTTGATTATTTGTTACCGACTGTTCGTCTGCATAACTGTAACCACATAACGAGATTAAAAATAACCATACTGCAAAAAATTTTTTCATCTTTAAGCCATCCTTTCTAAAATCCACGGTAAGACTGTCGGATAAGTGAGAAAAAATAAAATAATTACAAACACTAACCAATATAAAATCATTAGCCATTTACGTGATAAATATTTGGTACAGATAATTTTTTTAGAAAACATCAGTAACCAAAAACCGTAACCGAATGCTGCCAATGAAATAATCAGCATCGGAATACGCAAATAATCATATTGATTGAGTTCAATTAGCCACGTGGAAGAAACACCGAAAACTAAATAAATCAAGGGTGCAATGCAGCATAACGTTGAGGTCACTGCTGCAACCACAGCAGTGACACAACTTGCAAAGAAACGATTATTTAATTTCTTTTGAGATAAATTCATAACCGAACTCTTTAGCATCAAAAGAGTTAAGCGGATCTCCGCCTACTTCAGCATACGGATAACCAAAGTTATTAATTGGTTTCAATTCAGGTGCCGGATAGAGATCAAAATCACGCGCGTGATTAAAGCCGACCCAGTTTGCTTCCCAATTACCGAATAAATATTTCGCTACCGCTTGAGTATCCGCATCCTGCACTGATTTTTTCTCAGTTAGACGCATTTTCGCCACATCAGCAGAATCGACCGGCACCCAGCCGTAACCGGCTAAATAAAATTCTGCTCGGCAATGTTGACCGCTATTTTCATTCGCAACGCCGTCTTTAGCACTGCCAAAAGCTTTTTTAGAATATTTTGACATTTTCGGTGCATCGCCTAAACGAATACCGAAAATTTCTCGTGCCGGAATACCGGAAGCTCTAGCCAACGCAACAAATACTGAATTAATATCAGTACATTTACCTTTTAATACGCCTGTTGTTAGGATTTTTTCAACATCACCGTCACCACAGCCTAAAACAGAATTATCACGTTCCATATTGTTAACGATCCATTCGTGAATCAATTCTGCTTTTTTCAATGGATTTTTTTCATTGCCAACGATTTTATCGGCATATTCTTTAACAATACCATCAATTTTGATATGAGATGTTGCTTTTAAATAGGGTTGAACATCCACTGAATATTCAATCTTTTCCGGAACTTTATAATCTTTCAATGCACCGGTAACCATCGGTTCACGATCTTTAGTTTCGATCACCATTTTCACTTTAAGCAGACGTTTATCCGCTTTTTCATCCCAATTTGCAAACAATGTTTTTGCGCCGTATTGGTTATTTTCCGTCACATAGGCATTGCGATAATTGCCTTCAAATTCAACGGATTTTAAAGTCTGATAATCACTATCGAAAGGCAATGGAACCCACAAATTTGTTTCGCCTTGAGCACCTTTAGGCACAACAAGATCGTAACTATTAGTAAATTCATAGGTGTGAGTGGTTGTATTTGGATTAACTTGAGTAACAGGTGCTGCAAATGCCATTCCGGACATCAGCATAGAAGCTAAAAGAAGTTTTTTCATATTGTATAACCTTAAAATAAACATAACTTGTTATATTTCATTTGTCCGACAAAATGCCGGACGACTAAGAATACTCACATTATCGGTATAAGAAAAGCTTCTTTTTATAAAAATGGAAATTTTTTTAAGAAATAAGAGGGGAAGACAAAACAAAAATGCAGCGATAAAGACTTTAAAATAAAATGTTTATCGTTGCATTTTCATAATTGCGTTTAACGTGTTTCGCCTTACGTTGATAACTGCCTTTGCCTTTACGGTTACGCTCAACTCGAGCTCTGAACAGTTTATCCGTCACCAGTGCTTTCATTGCACTCTCTTGAATTTCACCTCGTTGGTGCTGATATTTCATATTCATCATATATCTCCATAATAAAATTATAAAAACGCCGCTGATTAAAGCGGCGGCTATTATGACAAAAAATTAACGAGTTGACTATAAAATTTCCAACACTTGTTCCGGTGGACGACCGATGCGCGCTTGATTACCATTTATGACAATCGGACGTTCCAACAAAGCGGAATGTTCCATAATTGCCTGTAATAATTGTTGCCGTTGCGCTTCCACATTTGGATCAAGCTGATCCAAACCTAATGATTTATACAGTTCATCTTTTGTACGCATCATTTTTCTCGGATCATCAATCGCTAATTTACGCATCAAATCTTCAAGCTCCTGCAATGAAAAATGATGCTGCAAATAAAGCTCTATTTCAGGCTTCACTTGCTTTTCTTCTAATAATTGCAATGTTGCTCTGCTTTTCGAACAACGTGGGTTATGCAAAATTTTAACACTCATCTATTTATTACTCCTTTCTTGTATGGCAAAGAGATGATTACTTTAACACGTCAGCTTTCATTATGCGGAAAATCCGAAAATAAACCATAAAAAATAAAATTTAAATAGTTTTTTAATTTTGCTTACTGTATAATCTTGCGACCCTGTTAATTACATTGGTTTTCCCGCCGTGTAATTTTTTTATGCTTAAAATCTACTCGAAGGGGTATGAGGACAAGCGAAAAGGTGTGTTCAAATTTTTGGGCACAGGGTGTTAAATTATTATTTTGGTAATGAAATTAATGAAAACTTTTGTAGCAAAACCAGAAACAGTAAAACGCGACTGGTATGTAGTTGATGCGACAGGTAAAACTTTAGGTCGTTTAGCTACAGAAATCGCACGTCGCTTGCGTGGTAAACACAAAGCTGAATATACTCCACACGTTGATACAGGTGATTACATCATCGTTATCAATGCAGAAAAAGTAGCCGTAACCGGTCGTAAAAAGACTGATAAACTTTACTACTGGCACACTGGCTATGTTGGTGGTATTAAACAAGCGACTTTTGCTGAAATGATTGCTCGTCGTCCTGAACGCGTGATTGAAATCGCAGTTAAAGGTATGTTACCTAAAGGTCCTTTAGGTCGCGATATGTACCGTAAATTAAAAGTGTATGCAGGTAGCGAACATAATCACGCTGCACAGCAACCACAAGTTTTAGATATTTAATCACGAGGTTTAGACTATGGCAGATCAAAACTACGGCACAGGCCGCCGCAAAAGCTCTTCAGCTCGTGTATTTTTAAGACCGGGCACAGGTAAAATTACTATCAATCAACGTGAAATTGATGTTTATTTTGGTCGTGAAACATCACGTATGATTGTTCGCCAACCATTAGAATTAGTTGATATGGCAGATAAATTCGATCTTTATATCACTGTTAAAGGTGGCGGTATTTCTGGTCAAGCAGGTGCAATTCGTCACGGTATTACTCGTGCGTTAATTGAATACGATGAAACATTACGCCCAGCATTACGTGCTGCAGGATTTGTAACCCGCGATGCTCGTCGTGTTGAACGTAAAAAAGTGGGTCTTCACAAAGCACGTCGTCGTCCACAATACTCAAAACGTTAATACGATTTTGTACAATTCAAGATCAAAAAAGGGCTGTTTTTTCAGCCCTTTTCTTTTGTCCTATCTGCCTATGACGCCCTTTCTTTTTACCTTTCCTATTTCTATAAGTTCTCTTCTTTTCTCTT
Organism: Gallibacterium genomosp. 1; assembly: GCF_001678575.1. Taxonomy (NCBI): domain Bacteria; kingdom Pseudomonadati; phylum Pseudomonadota; class Gammaproteobacteria; order Pasteurellales; family Pasteurellaceae; genus Gallibacterium; species Gallibacterium genomosp. 1. Next base: position 8,937 of record NZ_JTJP01000046.1, on the reverse strand, counting down.
AATTAACAATAATATTATTTTCACGTACGCTATTATCAGATAACAAATAAAAAACCCGTCTTATGTTCCGCATAACAAAGCGTTTTGATGAACCAAGACAGGTTTTTCTTTCGTATTTTCAGCCTATAGCTTCTATCTTACTACTTACTCTTTATCTTTATCTTTCTTCAGCATCTCTGCGTGTAAGCGACTCTGCTCTTTCATCGCTTTTTTGATTTCTTGGCGTTGTTTTGACGCTTCAGCATTACGAATCATATAGTCATCCACACGGGACTCATAATCATCACGCATATTGGCAATAATGGCACGGATATCCGCTACCGACATATCATCAGTGATATATTGATTTAAGTTATCAAGTAATAACACCCTTTTCTGGTTATCTCTAATTTTGCGATCATTATCGGCAATATCACGCAAAAGTTTATTCTTTTGACGATACATACGCACATACTCCAACACATCTTCAAAACATTTTTTGCTTACATTTTCCATAGTTGACTCTCTTATTGATACATAAAACATTTTGTGCCTACTGTAGCGGTTTTTTAGGGTATCGTCAAAAAGATGTGATGGTTTTCTTACTTGGATCAAATACGTCTGCTCAATAATTCATAAACCGGATAGAAAGCGATTGATAATTCACATTTCTAGTGTTAAAACTAAGCACATTTGTATGAATAAAATAAACAAGAAGGTGAATAAATATGACAGACGTATTTAATTTTAGTGCCGGTCCGGCAATGATGCCTAAGGAAGTTTTACAATGTGCCCAAGCAGAACTGCTTGACTGGGAATCTCTCGGCACTTCAGTAATGGAAGTTAGCCATCGTGGCGCTAATTTTATGGCATTGGCAAAACGTTCTATTGAAGACTTACGCAAACTATTCAATGTGCCTGATAATTATCAAATTCTGTTTGCTCAAGGTGGTGCCAGAGGGCAATTTGCGGCGATTCCAATGAATTTACTTTCTGAAAATGGCAAAGCGCTTTATTTAACCAGTGGTCACTGGTCAACAGCAGCAGCAAAAGAGGCAAAATTATTCGGCAATGTAGATGAAATCAATATTTTAACGGAAGAAAACGGTAAAACAGCTGTGACTGATCTTGATTTCAGCAATATCGCCGAACAATACGATTATGTGCATTACTGCCCGAATGAAACTATCAGTGGAGTGGAAATCTTTGATGTTCCTAACGTTGGCAATGCCACATTAATTGCGGATATGTCATCAAATATTCTTTCTCGCAAAGTTGATATCAGCAAATTCGGTATGATCTATGCCGGTGCGCAAAAAAATATGGGACCATCAGGGATCACATTAATCATTATTCGCGATGATCTTATCGGTAAAGCTCGTCGTAGTACACCTTCCGTTTGGAATTATCAAATTTTGCGCGATCACGATTCTATGTTTAATACACCACCAACATTTGCTTGGTATCTCTGTTCATTAGTATTTGAACATTTATTAGCAAATGGTGGAATTGAACAAATTGAGTTAAAAAACCGTGCCAAAGCAGAATTGCTCTATCGCTATATTGATCAAAGCAACTTTTATCAGAATAAAGTTGCGTCCAAAAATCGTTCATTAATGAATGTGACTTTCACCACCAATAATGATGAATTAAATGCAAAATTTGTCAGTGAATCCAATGCTGCCGGTTTAAGAGCATTAAAAGGTCATAAAGTGCTTGGCGGTATGCGTGCTTCCATTTATAACGCAATGCCGATTGCCGGCGTAGAAGCCTTAATTGCTTTTATGGAAAAATTTGCTAAAGAAAATCAATAATTAATCACAGGAAATCATATGAAATTCTTAGATGTTGCCAACACTGGCGTTAAACAGTTATCTCCTTATCAAGCAGGAAAACCAATAGAAGAATTGGAACGAGAATTAGGCATTCATAATATTATTAAATTGGCTTCCAACGAAAATCCTTTTGGTTTTTCTGATGTTGCCAAACAAGCCATTTTAAATGAGCTCAACCAACTTACACGTTATCCTGATTCCAACGGTTTTTACTTTAAACAAGCAGCAGCAAAAAAATTTGGTCTTGATCCGTCACAAATTACATTAGGTAACGGTTCAAACGATCTTATTGAATTAATCGCGCACACCTTTGTCAGTGAACAGGACGAGGTGATTTTCTCGCAATATGCCTTTATCGTTTATCCTTTAGTGACACAGGCACTTAACGCTAAAGCAGTCGTCATTCCGGCAAAAAACTGGGGGCACGATTTGCCTCAATTTTTAGCGCATATTACTGACAAAACTAAATTAATTTATATTGCTAACCCAAATAACCCGACAGGAACATTCCTTACAACGGCGGAAATTGATCAATTTTTAGCAAAAGTACCGGAACATATTATTGTGGTACTCGATGAAGCCTACACTGAATTCACCGATCCTGCCGAACGTGTTCCTTCGTTCGAATTACAGAAAAAATATGCCAATTTAGTGGTGTGTAGAACGCTTTCAAAAGCATACGGTTTAGCCGGTCTTCGTATCGGTTATGCTGTTTCTAACCCTGAAATTGCCGGCTTATTTAATCGTGTTCGTCAGCCGTTTAACTGCAACAGTCTTGCTCTAGCCGCAGCTACTGCCGTGATCAATGATGGTGATTTCGTCAATAAAGTGGCTGAAAATAATCGACAAGGAATGAAACTGCTCGAGGATTTCTTTGAAAAGCAAGGATTGGATTATATTCCATCCAAAGGTAACTTTATTACGGTTGATTTTAAACAACCTGCCTTGCCTATTTACGATGCGCTGCTACATAAAGGCATTATTGTGCGTTCTATTGCCGGTTACGGAATGCCTAATCACTTGCGTATCAGCATTGGTTTACCGGAAGAAAATCAAGCATTTATCGATGCATTAACTGAGATTTTAGCGAATTAATTGATAATTAAAAGGAACATTGCTGTTTATGAATTCCATTACATTGAATCCTATCGCTTATATTGACGGAGAAATTACACTACCCGGTTCGAAAAGTCTTTCCAACCGAGCATTATTATTAGCTGCCCTAGCAAAGGGAACAACAACAATCACTAATCTTTTGGATAGCGATGATGTCCGCCATATGTTGAATGCACTAAAAGCATTAGGTGTTCAATATCAATTATCCGAAGACAAAACTGTCTGTGAAATTCAAGGCAATGCCGGTGCTTTTGAATGGCAAAATGGATTGAGTTTATTTTTAGGAAATGCCGGCACAGCAATGCGTCCTTTAACCGCAGCACTCTGTTTAGCCGCTGATAACGCTAAGCCTAGTGAAATTGTCTTAACCGGCGAACCGAGAATGAAAGAGCGCCCAATTCAACATTTGGTTGATGCTTTGCGACAAATGGGTGCTGAAATAGACTATTTGGAGCAGGAAGGTTATCCGCCGCTTGCTATTCGCAATCACGGATTAAACGGTGGCAAAGTTGAAATCAATGGCGCTATTTCATCTCAATTTCTTACTGCGTTATTAATGGCGGCTCCACTAGCAAAACAGGATAGCGAAATTCATATTGTAGGCGATCTGGTATCCAAACCTTATATCGATATTACATTAAAAATGATGTCTGTTTTCGGGGTGCAAGTGCAACACCATAACTACCAGATATTTTTTGTGAAGGGTAACCAACAGTACCAATCACCATCCTCTTTTATGGTTGAAGGTGATGCCTCCTCTGCCTCCTACTTCTTGGCCGCGGCTGCAATAAAAGGCAAGGTCAAAGTCAATGGTATTGGTAAAAAGAGTATTCAAGGCGACATTCAATTTATTGATGTTCTTGAAAAAATGGGCGCAAAAGTACGTTGGCACGATCACTATGTTGAAATAGAAAAAAATGCATTGCACGGCATTGATTCGGATATGAATCATATTCCGGATGCAGCGATGACAATTGCCACCACTGCACTTTTCGCTGAAGGTGAAACCGTTATTCGTAACATTTATAACTGGCGTGTAAAAGAGACCGATCGTTTAACCGCAATGGCAACCGAACTTAGAAAAGTCGGTGCTGAAGTTGAAGAAGGAGAAGATTTCTTACGTATCCAACCGCTTGCCTTGGATCAATTTAAACACGCAGAAATTGCAACCTATAACGATCATCGAATGGCAATGTGTTTTGCCTTAATCGCACTTTCTAACACACCGGTCACGATTTTAGAACCGGAGTGTACGGCAAAAACATTCCCGACTTTTTTTGACGAATTCACAAAAATTGCTCATTAAAAAAAGAGGAGATATTGATCGTCTAATCAATATCTCTTCTCTTTCAAGATAATACCTATTAGGTATCTTTTGCTATCAAATCAAAAAAATTCCTGCTTTTATTTGCTAGTTGTTAGCAGATTATTTAAAATCTTTCTGTTTTATTTTTCGTTTTTTTAAATGTGGGAATAGCGGTGTTCCGCTAGTAAAAGAGTGATTTATGGCAATTTTGGTATTAGGTATTAACCATAAAACCGCAACCGTGGCTTTACGTGAAAAAGTTTCATTCGATGATGATAAACGTCAACTTGCATTACAACAGTTACAATCCGAATTAGCAGAGAGTGCCGTTATTGTATCCACCTGTAACCGCACTGAAATTTACTTGCACAACCGCCATATTTCGCCACAGGAAGATAACGAACAAAATCAACAATGGTTACGACAAATCAAAAGCTGGTTTGCCCAATTACACCGGATCACTGAAGAAGAATTACAGCGCTCTATTTACATCCAACAAAACCAACAATGTGTCACACATTTAATGCGCGTTGCCTGTGGTTTGGACTCACTAATCCTTGGCGAGCCGCAAATTTTAGGGCAGGTGAAACAGGCCTTTCAATTCAGCGAGAATTTTTATCAGCAGCAACATTCTGCCATTTCTACCGAACTTTCGCGCCTATTCCAAAAAACTTTTTCTACCGCAAAACGAGTGAGAACTGAAACCGAAATCGGCGGTAGCGCCGTTTCTGTTGCTTATGCGGCTTGTAGTTTAGCGCGACAAATTTTTGATTCTTTTAAACGTTTACGCATTTTATTAGTGGGTGCCGGTGAAACTATCGAATTGGTCAGTCGTCATCTGTTTCAGCACGGCGCAAAACACATTATGATTGCTAACCGTACCATTGCTAACGCAGAAGCATTGGCAGCACGTGTTGGCGGGCAAATGGATATTTTATCGCTGGATCAACTCCAACAAGGGCTAAATCTTGCTGATATTGTGATTACTTCTACCGGCAGCCCAAATATCCTCATTACACACGAAATGGTCAAAGTGGCACAGAAACAACGACGATTTGATCCAATGTTGATTGTTGATATTGCTGTTCCTCGTGACGTTGAAGATAAAGTAAGTGAGCTTGAATCTGTCTATCATTATAGCGTTGACGATCTGCAAAATATTATTCAGCACAATATGCAACAACGGGAACAAGCTTCCGTTGAAGCGGAAAATATTATTCAGGAAGAGTGCGCTGATTTCTTTGTTTGGCTAAAACTTCATCAATCTTCAAGTCTGATAAAAAATTATCGTCAACAGGCAGAGCAAATTCGTTTGGAGCTGCTTGAAAAAGCATTAACTTCATTACAACAAGGCACTGATAGCGAAAAAGTAATGCAAGAATTAAGCTATAAATTAATGAATCGTTTATTACACACACCAACCCAAGTGATGCAGCAATTAGTTAAAGCCGGCGAAACAAAGAGTTTACAGCTGTTTTCCAAATCACTTGGACTCAGTGACAATGAACAGCAGGAGGAGTAATGTCGCCATTAATAGGTTTCCACCATATCGCCTTAATTGTTTCCAATTATGAAGTTTCCAAACATTTTTATATCAATATTCTTGGTGCTGAAGTGATTGCAGAAACTTATCGCCAAGCAAGACAGAGTTATAAATTGGATTTGCGTTTTCGCGATGGCAGTCAAATTGAGTTATTCTCTTTTCCAATAACACCACCAAGGCCGACAACGCCTGAAGCTTGTGGGTTACGTCATCTTGCTTTTAAAGTGGACGATCTTCAACAAGCCATTGAATATTTGAATCAACACAATGTTGAATGTGAACCGGTACGCATTGATGAACTCACCGGTAAGCAATTCACTTTTTTTAAAGATCCTGACGGTTTACCGCTGGAGCTTTATCAGTGGGAAAACCACTCAAATCACCACTGGTAATGACATCAAAACCGTATTGGCGTGAAATAATCTTGAAACCATAAGCTTACTTAAAGATATCCAAGCTAAAGAGATTTTCAACGCTGCACACGACCGCATTGAGCGTGAAGTGGGTAAACAAACCAACCTGACGATGAACAATGAAAAAATCCTCCTGAATTTTGGCAAAAACACTATTTTGATAAATAAAGAAGGGATTTAGTTAGATGGTGTACATATTGGGATGCAGGAGAAGGAGTTGCAAGTGCCTGAGAATACGAGGGAATTAAAACCACGCTATCGAATCCAGTTTCATCTATTAGATGATGAAGGAAAACCTTACCAAAATACGCCATTTACCATCAAACTTGTAGTGGTACACTACAAATTCCAAACAAAAAGAAAGCCCCAAAAGGGGCTTTCCAAAAGAATTGCTAATAGACGTGATTAGTAAGCTAATACTGCACGACGATCTTTAGCATAATCTGCTTCGGTATGACCTAAAACAGCTGGTTTTTCTTCACCGTAAGAGATTGTTGATAATTGACCACCTTGAACGCCTTTACCTTCTAAGTAGCTTTTAACTGCATCAGCACGACGTTGACCTAACGCGATGTTATATTCTGGAGTACCACGTGGGTCAGTATGACCTTCAACTTGTACTTTTGAAGAAGTATCTGTTAAGTATTGTGCATGAGCATCTAATAATTGAGCATATTCTGGTTGGATATCATATTTATCAAAACCAAAATATACAGTGTTGTAGCGTTGTTGTAATTCTTGCGCAGTCATATTACCGTAAAGTTTACCTTGTTGATCAGCTGCTTTATCAGAGCTGCTACAAGCTGCTAACGCTAATACTGGTGCTGCAACCATTAACACTTTAGCTAATTTTTTCATTTTATTCTCCTTAATTTTGAGTTAAATATGGCGACCAAGCAGGGAATTTAATTTGTCCCCCTGAACCAGGCAACCTTGCTTTGAAACGTCCGTCTGAGGACACTAATTGTAGCACTTTGCTTACACCTTGGGTAGAACTATAAATAACCATAGTTCCATTAGGTGCAAAGCTTGGGCTTTCATCTAGGAAGGTAGAAGTTAATGCAATAATACTTCCACTTTCTAAATCTTTTTTCACTAATTTATTACCATTGACCATGACAATTTCTTTACCATCTGGAGACATTTCACCACTATAGCTATTTCCCGGAGGACTAACTAATGATGCACCACCACCATTAGCCCCCATCATATAAACAGCCGGCGCACCACCTCTATCAGAAGTAAAGATAATGGAAGAACCGTCACTAGACCAGCTTGGTTCTGTATTATTACCGCTACCACTAGTTAATTTTACAGGTGAACCACCACCAACACCCATTACATAAATATTCAACACACCATCCTCATTTGAAGCAAATGCTATACGAGAGCCATCCGGTGAGAATGATGGTGCGCCGTTATGACCTGGTAATGATGCAATAATTTTACGGGATTTACTAGCAAGATCTTGCAAAACTAATAAAGATTTTTTATTTTCAAATACGCTATATGCTAATTTTTTACCATCTGCAGACCAAGCCGGCGACATAATAGGTTGCGAACTATGGAATACATTAAAAGCATTATAACCGTCATAGTCAGATACTTGTAAATCGTAAGAACCGGAATTATTTTGGATAACATAAGCAATGCGCGTTCTAAATGCTCCTCTAATACCGGTTAATTTTTCAAACACCTGATCACTGACAGTATGTGCTCCCCAACGAATCCATTGATTGGTTACGGTATAAGAATTCTGAGATAGAACAGCACCAGGTGTACCTGAAGCTCCAACAGTATCAACAAGCTGGTATGAAATATTATAACCACCACCTGCAGGTGTTACCTGTCCAACAACAATAGCATCAATACCTAATGCTGACCAAGCTTCAACATTGACTTCACCAGCAGAAGTTGGCTGCTGAGGCATTCTGTCCACCGGGATAGGATTGAATTTACCGCTAAAGCGTAAGTCTGAAGAGATAATATCTGCAATATCAGCAGGTGCTGAACCGGGACCATTCCATTTAAAAGGAACAACCGCAATTGGGCGTGCACTATCAACCCCTTCATCAATAACAATTCTGACTTCAGCAAATAGCTGTGTCGACTGCGTTAGCAAGCATACCACTGCAAACATCCAACTATATACAAATTTTTTAATCATAAGGCCACTCTTCCTCAAGTATTACCTATCTCAATTTAAAATCAATTACCGGCTTTTGATATTTTCTATACACGGCATCTGATGGTGGCGCCGGCACTTTCTTCGTTAAGGCTACCGCTCTCAATGCTGATGTACAGATATCATCTGAACCAGAAACTTTGTGATAATTTAAAATTGTTCCATCTCTCGCCAATTCAATTTGTACCGTACAAACTTTATTGGCAAAACTTGAATCTTTCAACCAACGGCGTTGAATTTCACGCTTAATAATTGCTGTATATTGATCTCCAACAACATCTCCTTCACCAGCACCATTACCACCGCTAGAGCCTTCTGCTCCTTTACGGTTACTGTTACTTCCTTGACGACTACTACCACCGCCAATATCACCATTATTAAGGAAATCATCCAATGCATTCTGTTGAGCTAAACGTTGTGCTTTTGCTTCCGCATCTGCCTTAGCCTTTGCAGCGGCTTTTGCTTCTGCAACAGCTTTCGCTTTAGCCTCAGCAGCTGCTTTGGCTTTTGCTGCTTGTTCCGCTTTTGCTTTAGCTTCAGCTGCTGCTTTTTCAGCTTTT
>NZ_JTJP01000045.1:0-1010 GCF_001678575.1 Gallibacterium genomosp. 1 | reverse complement strand
TTTTTTTCGCTTTAATGGGAGTGAGCCACTAAATTAGCAGTCCTCAATAGGTGGTAAACTATCACAAAAAGAGGACACTAAAATGAGAAGAACATTTAGCCCAAATTACAAAGTCACCGCAGTAAAATGAGTCACTGAGCAAGGTTATTCCGTTGCCAAAGCCTGTTTAGAATTAGGGATAGGCGAAACGGCCTTACGGCGTTGGATAAAACAACTCCAAGCAGAAGAACAAGGCTATGTATTACCAGGAACGAAGCCACTGTCGCCAGAGCAACAACGGATAAGAGAGCTTGAACAACGTATTAAAATTCTTGAAGAGGATAAAGAAATCCTAAAAAAGGCTACAGCGATTTTCATGTCACTCAAGCGCAACGCTACCAAGCGGTAAAGGCATTAAAATCGTATGGAATAAAACGGGTTTGTGCGTTATTTGCGCTTTCAGAACGGACGTATTATGCGCAGAGAAAGCGCCAAGCTAAGCGCAATAAACATTTAGGTTTGGCGGTAGAGATAAAGGTGTTATTTGATGAAAGTCGAGGTTCAGCAGGAAAGTGAACTTTAAAGGCGAGACTTAAAAGTAAGGGGCTTGAGGTAGGATTAGCCTTAATTCGAAACCTGATGAAACAACAGGGATTAGTCAGTAAACAGCCACGAAAGCGTTGGCGTCCAGGCACCTCAGAGAAAGCGTCGACATTGTTTAATAATGTATTAAATCGGCAATTTAGCCCCCTTCAGAGACAACGGTGTTATGTGGTGATACCACCTATGTGAAGGTACTGGGGGAATGGTATTATTTAGTGATAGTAATGAATTTAGCACAACGTCAAGTCGTGGGTTGGCGATTGCAGAAACAGCATGATGCAACGTTAGTTGTTGATGCATTAAATCATGCGATGCTGACAACGAAAAGAACAGAGAAGATGTTGTTTCATTCAGACCAAGGCAGTATTTATGGAAGTGAGGCGTTTATCCAATGTGTCAAACAACATGGTTTGATACAAAGTATGAGT
>NZ_JTJP01000044.1:0-48079 GCF_001678575.1 Gallibacterium genomosp. 1 | reverse complement strand
TTAAATATGAATGGATGTTAAAGGACGGTTATTCCTCATTAGATGAAGCTAATGGACGAGCTGGAATATTAACCTGTTTTTTGTACCGCCCCTAAATTTCAGGTATTTTGACCGTTTTGCTTTGATTGTGCCGCCAAAGTGATGCAGTGCGGCGTAATGCAGATTAGTGCTGACCATTGCATAATCATTATCCTAACGGGTATTTACTTGTCAATCCTAATGCTTTTTTACCTACTGTGAACTCACGTTCAAATTTTGCAAAATCTAATTTAAAACTTTCTTCACCCATTTTCCTGTTTGGCAAATTGATGGGCTAAGACTTCAGGGTAATTATCTAAATGCGGCTATAAACACTGCGACCGGCGTGATAATCAAAGCTTTTGTAGGCAGTAAACAGCTGATTACCGAGTTTTATACCGGTGGTGCGGTAGCTTGTTTTTTTCATTGACATACGTTTCCAGTTCAGCGGTTTCCACAGACGAAAAGAGTAAGATGGCTTTAATGCAACTGTGGTGTGATAAAAAAATTAAATACCTGTTAATAAATGTATCAACAGGTATTTAACATTATAATATTACCGACTAGTACACCCAATATTTTGTTGAATTTTGCAATTCCAGATTAAGTCTTATTAAGACACAAAGTTACCTCCTGAATTTCATTGATTCTTCAGATAAATTCGCATTTTTTAGTGCGAAATTGAGTTCCTGTAATAGTTGTAATCGCTCCTCATACGTAATAAGTGAATAATATCTGTGCTGCAATGCGCCAATGAGTTTCCAAAATAGATCTAGATGGACATTACCAATCAATTTTCTGATCCGAATATAAGTTTCTATCGCCCCTATCTGTCTTAGTGTGCGGACATTTTTTATATCAACACGATTCAATAACAACTCGTGTTTGAAATTAAGGTTTGGTAGATCCTTAATACGAGATTGGCGTTTTTTCTTAGTTTGTTGTTTTTTCTGTTTGACTTGTTCTATAGAAAGTAATATCAATGAACGATATTTTTGCTTATCTTCAGTAATTTCTTTAGGTAGATAGAAATACATATTTGAAGGTGATGTATATGGATAGGGAACACCTCCAAGTTGAATGATAAGTTTTGCTAATTCTCCAACAGCTCGAATATAAACAACATTATTTCTATAGATAGCAAACATATGAGAATCTTTGAAAATGCCATAGCCGTTAAATAGACTCTTTATTACGACTGTCCCAACTAACTCTCCCATAATTCTAGATACTTCGTCAGTGTTTCTTCCTGTATACGTTTGCAGAATCATAATAATTCACCTATAGTTGATGTAATTTAAACAAAAATTGCACTATCGGTAACGATTGCATAGAAAATATATCAATAAAAATTTTTATTTAGAAACGTTTTTATGATAAAAAAATGGATTATGTGAGGTTGATCGATAAACTGAAAAAAACTTGCATTTTTTATAACACTTTTGCCGTTATGTGAATAATAATGATATAAAATGTAAGTTTTTTTAACATTTGATGTTTGTAAATGCATCGTGTTCTGCTATACGGAAACATAAAAGAGATTAGAACAATGAAAGGAAACCATAATATGCAATGTCCTTGCCAATCTGGATTTGAATATCAAGACTGTTGTCAGCCATTACATCTATATCAAAAAAAAGCAGCAACTGCAGAACAATTAATGCGTTCCCGCTATTCGGCATTTGTATTGGCAGAGATTGATTATATTGTAAAGACGACAGCACCAGTACAGCAATCACTACTAAATAGCAAAGCGTTACATCAATGGGCGTTAAATACCCAATGGGACGGATTGGAGATCGTGAAGGTCGTACCGGAAATGGATAATCATCACGCACTGGTTGAATTTAAAGCTTTTTTTCTGCACCAAAAGAAACGAATGACACACCACGAATTATCTATTTTTGTGCGGATTGCGCAACAATGGTATTTTTTAGATCCGACAGTTGCCACTAAATGGGGATTAAAAGAGCCCTGTTTCTGTCATTCAGGAAGAAAATTTAAACAGTGTTGTGCTAAATATTTGTAAATAATCGTATCCTTAAATTCTTAGTTATTATCGTTGTATGTACTATACGCTTCCATCAATTCTTTTCCTTGTTTACCTCAAAGTAAAAAAACAACGGAATAGACGGAATTTCGCTATAATAGCCTGTAAAAATTGGAGAAAGGTCGAAGTTCAATCATTAAAGAGGTGTAAATAATGATGCAGGCTATTCACAAACAGGATCAAGGATATTGGTTATTAACGCAAGGATCGGCAATTTATTTGCAGCAGGGAGAGTTGCCTTATGGAGAGGCAGCATTATATGGAGTAGAAGGGTTATTTGGTTGTGTAATTGGTGAATATCACCAACACCCATTATGGTTGGTGGAAGAGATTCCTAATGATGAGCAACGCGAGTATGTATCGTTGCGTTCACAGCTTTATCGTAAAGAAGAGGAATTTAATCTATTAAATCGAGGTGTGGCGTTGAATTATTTCTTTAAAACACACCGTTATTGTGGAAAATGTGGCGAGAAAACCTATTTGACAACTGGTGAATTTGCTGTGGAATGTCCTAAATGTGGCTATCGTCATTATCCGGTGATTTGTCCTTCAATTATTGTTTCTATTAGAAGAGGAAAAGAAATTTTATTGGCAAATCATCAACGCCATATCGGCGGAATTTACACCACATTGGCAGGCTTTGTCGAAGAGGGGGAAGCATTGGAGCAAACTGTTGAGCGAGAGATTTTCGAAGAAGTTGGTTTAAAAGTAAAGAATATTCGTTATTTTGGTAGTCAACCTTGGGCATTTCCAAATTCATTAATGGTTGGTTTTTTGGCTGATTATGACAGTGGTGAGATTCGTTTACAGAATAGTGAAATTCACGATGCAAAATGGTTTCGTTATGATGATGAGCTTCCTCTATTGCCGGAGGAGGGGACAATTGCACGCAAATTGATTAAAACAACATTGGCACTTTGTGCAGAGGATTAATAATTTATGACCCAATTAAAAAATGATCGTTATTTACGCGCTTTATTACGGCAACCGGTTGATATGACACCGGTTTGGATGATGCGTCAAGCAGGGCGTTATTTACCAGAATATAAGGCGACTCGGGCGAAAGCCGGTGATTTTATGTCATTATGTCGTAATGCAGAGTTGGCGTGTGAAGTAACCTTGCAACCACTGCGTAGATATGATCTCGATGCAGCAATTCTATTTTCTGATATTTTAACCATTCCAGATGCAATGGGATTAGGTTTGAGTTTTGGTGCAGGAGAAGGGCCTAAATTTGCAAAACCAATTAATTGTAAAGAGGATATAGATCAATTACCGATTCCCGATCCGGAGCAGGAGTTGGGCTATGTGATGAATGCGGTAAGAACAATTCGTCGTGAATTGAATGGTGAAGTGCCATTAATTGGTTTTTCAGGTAGTCCGTGGACATTAGCGACTTATATGGTAGAAGGCGGATCAAGCAAAGCGTTTACCAAGATTAAGAAAATGCTCTATAGCGAACCAGCATTGTTACATGCTTTATTGGATAAATTAGCAGATAGTGTGATTTTATATCTTAATGCACAGATTAAAGCAGGCGCGCAGGCAGTAATGGTCTTTGATACGTGGGGTGGTGTGTTAGCTCACCAACAATATCGTGAATTTTCATTGCGTTATATGGAAAAAATTGTTAAGGGTTTGATTAGGGAATCTGAAGGGCGGATTGTACCGGTTACTTTATTTACTAAAGGTGGTGGTTTGTGGTTGGAAGCAATCGCAGATACCGGATGTGATGCAATAGGTTTGGATTGGACGATTGATATTGCGCAAGCAAAAAAGCGTGTTGGTGATAAGGTAGCGTTGCAGGGAAATATGGATCCTAGTGTTTTATATGCGCCAGCGGAACGTATTGAACAGGAAGTTAAAGCCATTTTAGCCGGATATGGTAAAGGTTATGGACACGTCTTTAATTTAGGACACGGCATTCACCAAGATGTGCCGGTTGAAAGTCCTAAAGTGTTTGTTGATGCGATTCATCGTTTTTCAAAAGTGTATAAGACAGCCTAAGAGGTAGATATGAGGAACCCGATTCAAAAACGTTTGGCAAATTTGGAAAGTTGGCAACAGTGTGTTTTTATGGCCTGTTTGTGTGAACGAATGTATCCTAATTTTGTGATGTTTTGCAATATTACCGAACAACCGCAGCAGGCAAAGGTTTACCATAATATTATGAACCTTGTTTGGGAACATTTAACTATTAAAAATGCAAATATTAATTTTGAACACCAGTTGGAGAAGTTTGAGCAAGTTATCCCGAATATTAATGACTACGATTTTTTCGGTATTGTTCCGGCGGTGGATGCTTGTGAAGCATTATCTAATTTGTTACACGCGCTAATTGGTGGAGAAAGTTTAGAGCAAGCAATAAGAATTAGTTTGTTATCTTTGCAAACCATTGTGTCATTATTGGAAACGGAAGAAAATCGCCATTTTAGTGATGATGAATTGAAAAATAATGAGTTAATTATTGATGAGTTAGATATTCAATGGGCGATTTATCGTACACTCAATGAACTGGAAAAACGTGATATTGAGGTGATTAACGGTTTGAAAAATGAGATCCATGCCACAAAAATGAGTAATATCGGAGTTGAATTAAGCAATTAATGTGACTTTTTTCTAATTTTAGTAATAAATCTCTTTTAATATGATTAAAGTTAGATTAATCTGTTCACTCAAGACAAGGCTTGAGCTGGGGTGGATCAAGGGATATTCACCAACGAGGCTATCTCGGCTTTTTCAAAAAATTGAAAGAGAATCTATTCAATTTCTAAACCACAGTAAAATATAGAGGGTAATATTTATGAACAAAACTGAATTAGTTGACGTAATTGCAGAAAAAACTAAGTTAAGCAAAAAGGATTCTAAAGCAGCATTAGAAGCTGCCTTAGAAGCAATTACTGAAAGCCTTAAAGCAGGTGATGCAGTACAATTAATTGGTTTCGGTACATTTAAGGTTAACCAACGTCAAGAACGTACAGGACGTAACCCACAAACCGGTAAAGAAATCAAAATCCCAGCAACTAAAGTGCCTGCATTTGTTTCCGGTAAAGCTTTAAAAGATGCTGTAAAATAATTTTGGTGAAAAAAGTCGCTATTTTTTATAATAGCGGCTTTTTTAATGGCTAAAAATAGGCTTTTATTGCCTGTTGAGTAAATAGTTGTTTATCTTCCCAGCGTAACATCGTTAATCTATTGCCCCAAACACAACCGGTATCTAATGCATAAATATTTTTAGGCGTTGGATAATCAACAAGGCTTGCCCAGTGACCGAATAAGATTGCTATTTGCTGATATAGTGGATTTTCTAATTCAAACCAAGGTTTTAATGGGGCTGGTGATTCATTTGGCGGTAATTTACACTCAAATTCTAAGCGATTATCCGGATAGCAGTAACGCATACGCGTAAAAACATTAATGCTGTAACGTAAACGTTCAATGCCGGTTAAGTCTTTAGACCAGAGATCAGGTGAGTTTTGATACATTTCACGTAATAATTGTAGATAATCGCCCTGTTGCAACACCTGTTCAACTTCCGCAGCACATTGTTTCGCCGTTGCCAAATTCCATTGTGGACAGATACCAGCGTGAGTAATGACGAAACCAAGATCGGAACGATCAATCAGCAAAGGCTGGTGACGCAGCCAATCAATCAAGTCTTTAAAATCCGATGCTGAAAAAATAGCATCAACGTGATCTTTTGCTTTAATTTTTTTAATGCCGAAAGCAGTGGAAAGCAAATGCAGATCGTGATTTCCTAATACGGTTTGTGCTGATTTGTCTAATGATTTGACAAAACGTAGACATTCGAGAGATTTATCGCCACGAGCAACTAGATCACCGACAAGATAGAGTTTATCCTGTATTGGATTAAAATTGACTTGTTGTAATAGAAGCTGTAGCTCATCAAAACAACCTTGTAGATCGCCAACAATATAGGTCGCCATAAATTTTTCCCTTTATAGTGTAATGATTAAGTAAGCGAGGTAGATAAAATATGTTGCTAGTAGAATTACTCCTTCACTTCTGGATATTTTTTTACCTGTTGCTGCAAATAGCCAGAGTAATAACATACTAATAATCAACATTGCAAAATCAAGATAAGATATATCTCCGACAGCAAGTGGAAATATGCTTGAACAAGCGCCCATTACAAAGAAAATATTGAAAATATTGCTACCGACAACATTGCCAATCGCAAGATCTGAACTGCCTTTTTTGGCAGCAAAAATAGAAGTTGCCAATTCAGGAAGTGAAGTACCACCTGCAACAATAGTTAAACCGATAACAGCATCACTAACGCCAAAGTTTTGTGCGATCTGAATTGCTCCAGAAACAAAGAGATCTCCACCAATAATTAACACTGCTAAACCGATGAACAGATAGAATATTATTTTTATTGAAGAGTGCGGTGTTATCTCATCTATTTCATTCTCTTCGGTTGTATCCTGTCTTGCATTGGCAAAGGTGTAGCTTAAGAAAATAGTAAAAAACAGTAATAAAATTAAGCCATCACCACGAGAAATAAAGTCAATAGATTGATTATTCAATAGGCGATCAAAACAGAGAAAAATAAAAGCCAAGGAAGCCAATAGAGCAAAAGGAATCTCTTTTTTTACTGAACCAGCTTTGATCATAATAGGTGATGCTAGGGCACTGGCGCCAACAATGACTAATGTATTAAATAAATTGCTACCGATAATGTTACCGACAGATACACCGGAATTGCCTTTTAATGCTCCCCAGAAGCTAGTAATGAACTCTGGTAGTGAAGTGCCAAAAGCAACAATAGTTAAACCGATAATCAATTCATTAATTTGGAAACGGCGAGCAACGGCAATTGCGCCGTCAGTAAAGCGGTCTGCTCCCCAAAGAATGCTGACAATACCAATGAGTAACGTAATATATTCCATTATTATGCCTCATCCTTATTTGTTGGAAGTGGGGGATTATCAGCAAGCCAATTAGCTAAGCGAGTATAATCTGCAATAGTAAGGTTTTCAGCACGATCGGTCAGTTTAATACCTAATTCTGTAAGTTGTTCAGCTGTAAAGAGATCCATCAATGAATTTCTTAAAGTTTTACGACGTTGATTAAATGCTTGGGTACAAACGCGGTTTAACCAGTAAAGATCTTTTACTGGATGAGGCAATACTTTATGGGGAACTAAGCGTACAACGGCGGAATCTACTTTGGGAGCAGGTTTGAAAGCTGATGGGGGAACTTCCAATACAGGAATAACTTGGCAGAAATATTGAGCCATAATGGTTAAGCGACCGTATGCTTTACTATTTGGGCCTGCACATAAACGGTTTACCACCTCTTTTTGTAACATAAAGTGCATATCCTGAATCACATTGTGATATTGGAAAAGATGAAACATCAAAGGTGTTGAAATGTTATAAGGCAAATTGCCGAAAATTCGTAATGGTTTCTCTGCCTGCTGTGCTAATTGTTGAAAATCAAAACGCATTACGTCTTGCTCAATAACGGTCAATTTTTGATGTAAAAACGGATGGTGGCGTAATCTTTCTGCTAAATCACGATCCAATTCGATCACGGTTAAATGTTCAATTTGTTCAGCAACCGGTTCGGTCAAGGCACCGAGACCGGGACCAATTTCGATAAGAAAATCATTTGCTTGCGGATTAATCGCAGCAACAATACTTTGAATAATTTGATCATCGTGTAAAAAGTTTTGCCCGAAACGTTTTCGTGCCGTATGTCCTAAATGTGTTTTTGAATTCATCAAAAAAATCTCCTCAATAGTTGGAATCTTGCTGTTGGTGGCGACAGAATGTATTTATATTGTTGTTTTTGCAATAATCTTTTCTAGAAAAAATAACCGCACACAGAGTGTACGGTCGCTATTATAACTAAATCGCTTAATGTTGAATAACGAGCAATTACTTTTGTAAAATCTTAATATCAGCTGATTTTCTCAAAGTTTTTACCCAATCTTTAGAGGCTTCCATTGCTTGTTGATTAACTACTTGCTGATAGGCCTTTTGCATATAGGCTTCTTTGGTTTTATCCCCTTCACGTTTATCAACAACTTCTAGAATATGCCAACCATATTGGGTTTTAAACGGCTGAGAGATCACACCTTTTTTACTATTTTTTATCATTGCTTGAAATTCCGGATCATATACTTCAGGGAAATTCCAACCTAAACTCCCTCCGTTAGCTCCGGAAAGGTAATCTTTGGAGTAAGATTTTGCTGCAGCGGCAAAAGTGGTTTTACCTGCGATAATATCACTACGCAAATCAGATAATTGTTTTTTGGCTTGAGCATCATTTAATAGAGGATTTGTCTTTATAAGGATATGGCTGACAAGATATTGTGGAGATTTTACAGTCTGCAATGTACCTTTTTGCTTTGCTTCATTGTACATCTGCATACCCAATTTTTCTATTTGTTCACGTGAAACAGAGATACTTTCGTTTATTGCTTTATTACGAACTTCTCCCATAATAATTTGGTGGGCAATCTGTTGACGGAACTTTGCTTCACCGATTCCTTGATAATCTAATACGTCAAGGAATTGACCATAAGTTAATCCATTCTCATTGGCAATTTGGTGCATAATTTGTTGAATTTGTTGTTGAGATACATTGATGTTAGCACCTTTGATTGCTTTTTGTACCAACATATCATCAATGATGTCATTCAAGGCAGCGGCACGATTGGCTTCAGTATTGGTACGTTTACCCAAAGCCTGTTTAACTTGACTACTTAATATCGGCGTACCGTCAACGGTCGCTACAACTTTTTCTACGGCATAGCTTGTTGATGCTAATGATAAACAGCCTGTTAAAAGTAAAAATTTGATCCATTTTGTTTTCATAACCTATTATCCTATTTGCTATATTTTGTACTGTGTTCCGTTTCACATTAGATGACTAGATAAAAAGATCTTAATTATTTCTTAATAAATCTACTTGATAGCAGCCATCATATTTCATTGTTTTCACTTGTATCTGTTCCTGTCTTGAAGTAGGGATATTTTTACCAACATAATCGGCACGAATAGGCAGTTCACGATGCCCTCTATCAACAAAAATTACCAGTTCGATTTTTGCTGCTCTGCCGAAATCGATTAATGCATCCAGTGCAGCACGAATGGTTCGACCAGTGAATAATACATCATCCACTAAGATAACTTTTTTATTTTGAATATTGATTGCTTCCGAAGAGCCGTGATACACCGGAGATTCACTGGATTCCGCATATTGTAAATCATCACGATAAAAAGTGATGTCCAGTTCCATATAAGGCAAGGTTGTGCCGGTCAGCTGTGCAATTTTCTGCCGTAAAAGATCAGCAATTTCCGCTCCTCTACGGCGAATACCCACAATGATTAAATCATCCAATGTTTGGTGTTTTTCAATAATTTCATGGGAGATACGTGAGATCGTACGAATAAACTGGTTTTCATCGATAATCACTTTTTCCATAAATAAAGTAACCTTCTAATTTAGGATAAAACGGGATTAAAAATAACATAAAATCACAGTTAACGCACATTGAAAACGTATTTTTCAGAAAAATTAGGTTTTGTCGAAATGACAAAACCTAATAGCAAGATTAGATAGCCCAATGACCAGCATAGAATATCACTAAAATGATAGCAATAATGACTGTGCCAAGGTTGAGTTTACGCCACTCACCGGCGATAATTCTCCCAATGACTAAAGAAGCAAATCCTAGCATAATGCCGGTAACGATATTGGCGGTTAAGACGATAAATACCGCACAGATTAAACCACTCATTGCAGCGACAAAATCATTGAAATCCAATTTAGCAACATTGCTCAACATTAATAGACCAACATACATCAATGCTGGTGCCGTGGCATAACCGGGTACTAGAGCAGCCAGTGGTTGGAAGAATAACATTAATAAGAATAATAAACCGACAACAATTGCAGTAATACCAGTTTTACCTCCGGCAGCAGTGCCGGCAGCTGATTCAATATAAACGGCAGCAGGTGCGGTGCCGAACAGACCAGAGAATAAACTACTCAAGGAGTCTGAGGTTAAGGCTTTGCCTCCGTTAATGATTTGCCCATCCTTATCCAATAAATTAGCTTGCCCTGCTACTGCTCGAATAGTTCCAGTAGCATCAAAAACAGCTGTCATCACTAAGGCGAACACAGCTGGTAATACCATTGGTTGTAATGCACCGGCGATATCTAATTGTAGAAAATGTGAGGTTTCACCGAAAGATGGTAATTTAAAAACTTGACCGGCAAAATTAACATTAGGATCGAAAATTAAACCGATAATCGTGATGGCGATAATAACTAACAGAATACCACCTTTTACTTTTAAACGCTCTAAACCGATAATGGCGGCAAGACCAATCAAAGCCATCATTACTGGGAAAGAGGTGAAATCACCTAATTTAACTGGTAAGCCAGCATTGTTAGCGACAACTAAACCTACACCGTTTGCAGCAATCAAAAGTAGGAATAAACCGATTCCAATACCGGCACCGTGAGCGATACTAGCAGGCAGATTACGTAAAATCCAAGCACGAATACCGGTGGCGGAAATCAATGTAAAGATAACCCCCATTAAAAAAACAGCACCCAATGCCACCGGAATGCTTACTTGTTGTCCAAGTACTAAGCTAAAAGCGGTAAAGGCAGTTAATGAGATTGCCACGCCAATAGCCATCGGTGCATTTGCCCAAAAGCCAATAAGGATAGAACCTAAACCTGTTACTAAACAGGTAGCAATAAAGACGGATTCAGCGGAAAAACCTGCGTTGCTTAACATTCCCGGCACAACAATAACAGAATAAACCATTGCTAAGAATGTTGTTAGCCCGGCAATAATTTCTTGGCGTAAAGAACTTTTGCGGGCGGAGAGTTCAAAACGCTGTTCAAGCATATTAGACATTGAAATACCTTAAATTAGGATAAAAGGGAAATGTAGGAAAAGAATTTTACCTGAGTCAGCAACAATCTACTATTAAAAAATGCAAACGTTTGCGTTTTTTTGAAAATAAAACGCCTTACCTCTTTAAAGTAAGTCAGGTAAGGCGTTATTGATTTTAGCTCTGTAATGAGTAGATATTTAGGTGATCAAGTTTGTTTAAACCGTTTGCCAAAGCGGTTGCACCATTCATTGTGGTTAATACCATCACTTTATGTTGTAAGGCACTACGACGAATAGAGTGACTATCTGCAACAGATTCAGGTTTGCCGTCAACTGTGTTGATAACCAGTGCTATTTCTCCATTCTTGATTGCATCAACGATGTGAGGACGCCCCTCACGAACTTTATTAACGTGTTGAACAATAATGCCTTGTTCCGCAAGGAATTTAGCAGTGCCGTAAGTTGCGCATAAACCGAAGCCAAGTGCTTGTAATTGTTTGACTACAGTCAATAAACGTTGTTTATCCTGATCGGCAACAGATAGGAACACTTTTCCTCCGTGAGGGATATGTTCACCAGCACCAAGTTGTGCTTTGATAAAGGCTTCAGCAAAAGTTTCACCTACGCCCATTACTTCGCCAGTCGAACGCATTTCAGGGCCTAAAATAGTGTCTACTCCCGGGAACTTGATAAATGGGAACACTGCTTCTTTAACTGCAAATTTTTCCGGAATCACTTCTTTTTTAATATTTTGCTCTGCTAAGGAAATACCTGCCATAACGCGTGCAGCGATTTTAGCTAAAGGTACGCCGGTAGCTTTACTAACGAAAGGAACTGTACGAGAGGCACGTGGATTAACTTCAAGCACATAAATAGTGTCGCCTTTAACGGCAAATTGAACGTTCATCAACCCGACCACTTTTAAAGCAAATGCCATTTCAGTGGTCTGACGGCGGATCTCATCCTGAATTTGTTGGCTCAAAGAATATGCAGGAAGAGAACAAGCGGAGTCGCCACTATGGATACCAGCCTGTTCAACGTGCTGCATAATACCGCCAATAACAACTTGTTTCCCATCGCAAATACAGTCGACATCGACTTCGATTGCATTATCGAGGAAATGATCCAGTAAAATCGGACTATCATCAGAAACCTGTACGGCTTCGCGGATATATTTATTAAGTTCATCTACATTGTAAACAATTTGCATTGCACGGCCACCTAAAACATAAGACGGACGCACAACTAAAGGATAACCGACTTCGTCAGCTAATTTTACGGCTTCTTCTGCATTTTTTGCCGTGTGGTTAGATGGCTGTTTTAATTTCAGATCATTTAAGATCTGTTGGAAACGTTGTCTATCCTCTGCTGCATCAATGCTGTCGGCAGATGTTCCAATAATATTGACGCCGTTTTGTTGCAATTTATTGGCTAGTTTTAGTGGGGTTTGACCACCATAATGCACGATTACGCCATACGGGTTTTCAATGTGAATAATCTCTAAAACATCTTCAAGTGTTAGCGGTTCAAAATAGAGACGATCAGAAGTATCGAAATCAGTAGAAACGGTTTCCGGATTACAGTTAACCATAATGGTTTCAAAACCACTTTCTCGCAAGGCAAGAGCGGCGTGTACACAGCAATAATCGAATTCGATTCCTTGACCGATACGATTTGGACCACCTCCCAAAATCATAATCTTTTTACGATTTGATGGGGTAGCTTCACACTCTTCTTCATAGCAAGAGTAGAGGTAAGCCGTATCTGAATTAAATTCACCTGCACAGGTATCAACACGTTTGTAAACTGGATGTAGATTGAATTGATTACGGCGTGTTCTCACATCACTTTCACTAGTTTTAGTTAATTGCCCAATACGTTTATCGGAGAAACCTTTTCGTTTTAAACGGCGCAACTCAGCGTAGTCTAATTGATCCAATGTTTTTTGTTCTAGTGTCAACTCTTCTTGTACAAGATCTTGAATTTGTCGTAAGAACCACGGATCAATTTTAGTGTAACGATAAACCTCATCTAATGACCAACCTAAACCAAAAGCATCTGCAACATAGAGTAGGCGTTCAGGGCCAGGATTAGAAATTTCGTGACGTAATTTTTCATTATCTTCTGAACGTAAATTAAATCCGCAAATGCCTGTTTCTAAACCACGCAATGCTTTTTGTAAACTTTCTTGGAAAGTACGCCCCATTGCCATCACTTCACCGACAGATTTCATTTGCGTGGTTAAACGGTCATCTGCTTGTGGGAATTTTTCAAAGGCGAAACGTGGTACTTTAGTAACAACATAATCAATTGAAGGCTCAAATGATGACGGAATTAATCCGCCAGTGATGTCATTGCGTAACTCGTTTAATGTGTAACCGACCGCTAATTTAGCCGCTACTTTGGCAATCGGGAATCCTGTTGCTTTTGAAGCAAGTGCAGAAGAGCGGCTAACACGAGGATTCATTTCGATCACAATCATTTCGCCGTTTTCAGGATTGATAGCAAATTGTACATTTGAACCACCGGTATCTACACCAATTTCGCGTAACACCGCAAGGCTTGCATTACGCATAATTTGGTATTCTTTATCAGTGAGAGTTTGTGCCGGAGCAACGGTAATTGAGTCTCCAGTGTGTACTCCCATTGGGTCGAGATTTTCAATGGAGCAAACAATAATACAGTTATCTGCTTTATCACGTACTACTTCCATTTCATACTCTTTCCAGCCTAACACCGATTGCTCAATTAATAGTTCGTGAGTTGGGGAGGCATCAAATCCACGTTCACAAATAGCTTGAAATTCTTCCCGATTATAAGCGATACCACCACCAGAACCGCCCATTGTGAATGACGGACGAATTAAGGTTGGAAATCCAACTTGTTCCTGAGCTTGCCACGCTTCAGCAAAGGTGTGGCAAATGAATGATTTTGGCGTATGTAAACCGATTTTCGCCATTGCTTCTTTAAAACGACCGCGATCTTCTGCTTTATCAATTGCATCTTCAGTCGCACCGATTAATTCCACATTATATTTTTGTAAGATACCGTTTTTGGAAAGATCTAATGCGCAGTTCAATGCAGTTTGTCCGCCCATTGTCGGCAAAATGGCATCCGGGCGCTCTTTGGCGATAATTTGTTCCACTGTTTGCCAACGAATTGGCTCAATGTAGGTAACATCAGCCATATTCGGGTCGGTCATAATGGTTGCTGGATTTGAGTTAACAAGGATAACTTTATATCCTTCTTCACGCAATGCTTTACAGGCTTGTGCACCGGAATAGTCAAATTCACACGCCTGCCCGATAACGATTGGACCGGCACCGATAATTAATATTGTTTTAATGTCTGTGCGTTTTGGCATAATTTATTTTTCACCCATTTTACTGATTAACGTGCCACATAAGAAGTTGCTGTTTGTGTATGGCTTGCAATATCCATTTCGTGAATAAATTTATCAAAGAGATAAGCAACATCGTGCGGACCTGGGCTGGCTTCTGGATGACCTTGGAATGAAAAAGCTGCTTGTGTTGTTAATTCAATCCCTTGAACCGAACCATCAAACAGAGAACGATGTGTGATGCGAACATTATTTGGCAGACTATCAGCATCCACTTCAAAACCGTGATTTTGACTGGTAATTAATACTTTTTTGTTATCTAAGTCTTCAACAGGATGGTTTCCGCCGTGATGACCAAATGCCATTTTTTTTGTTTTCCCGCCAACAGCTAAACCGAGTAATTGATGTCCTAAACAGATACCGAAAATAGGTTTTTTACTTTCTAATAATTGACGGATAGCAATAATGGCGTATTCACAAGGTTCAGGATCGCCAGGGCCGTTAGAAAGAAAAATGCCATCCGGATTCAGTGCTAGCACTTCACTAGCTTGGGTATTTGCCGGAACAACCGTAATATGACAACCACGTTCCGCCAACATTCTGAGAATATTCCGTTTAACGCCGAAATCATAAGCGACAACGTGAAAACGGTAATGTTGTTGTTGAGGATAACCTATGCCAAGCTGCCAAACACATTCAGTCCATTCATAACTATTTTTACAAGTTACCTCTTTAGCGAGGTCTTTACCTGCCATTGAACCGAAACTTTGTGCTAGAGTTAATGCTTTTTGCTCATCAATTTCACCTGCCATAATACAACCAGACATTGCACCTTTGTCTCGTAATAGACGAGTTAAGCGGCGAGTATCAATATCTGCAATTGCGACCACATTATTTTGCAGTAAATATTGATGCAAAGACATTTCACTGCGGAAGTTACTGTGTAAGAGTGGCAGATCACGAATAATTAAGCCAGCAGCGTAAACTGCATCGGATTCTACATCTTCGCTGTTGGCACCGGTATTGCCGATATGTGGATAGGTTAAGGTAACAATTTGTTTTGTATATGAAGGATCAGTGAGGATTTCCTGATAACCAGTCATTGAAGTATTAAAAACCACTTCACCTATGGTATGTCCTAGTGCGCCAATGGCTTTACCTCGGAAAACAGAACCGTCAGCGAGGACGAGGATAGCTTGTTCAGACATCAATTACTCCTAAATAATTTTATGTGTTAGGTTGAACACTTACGAATGCTCATTAACCACAACTTAGATCAAATGGCGATTTACGCTTTTGGCTAAATTGTGCCTGAAAGTTTTCGCTAAAACCGAAAAAATCGCATTATTTTAATTGAGCAAACGATTAAATACAATGTTTCAACCGCTAACAATCTTGTTTAATTGTTAATGTTGTAGTGTACTTTATGAAATAATATGCAATATTTTTGAATATTTATTCATTTAAGGCAAGCGGTATTTTTGATTTAACGATTTTTTTCAGCCTGAAATTTGATTAGAATAAATAAAGTTTAGAGAAAAATAAAATGGGAATGACTATGGTAAGACAATTGAAAAAAACATTATTTACTGCAATGGTAATAATTCTGGTTGGTGGTTGCTCAAGCCATCAGGATAATGGAGAACGCAGTGACCCATTACAGGGGATTAATCGTACAATGTGGAACGTAAATTATAATTATCTTGATCCCTATATTGTACGTCCTATGGCTAAAGGTTGGCGTGATTATGTGCCACAACCAGTGAAAACTGGAATTATTAATTTTGCAGATAATTTAGATGAGCCTATGAGCTTTGTTAATCGCTTATTGGAAGGTAATTTTAAACAAGCAATGGTGCATTTTGACCGTTTTTGGATTAATACGATTTTTGGTTTAGGAGGCTTTATTGATCTTGCCAGTGCAAGTGAACCATTAAAAAAGCAGGAAAAGCGTGAATTTGGTGATATGTTGGGGCATTATGGTGTTGGTACTGGTGCTTATGTGATGGTGCCAGGGTATGGTGCTGCGACACCACGCCAGGACTTAGGGCATTTAGTTGATATGACTTATCCAATGTTGTCTTTTCTTGGACCTTGGGGGCTTTTGAAATGGGGAGTTCAGGGTATTGATAGTCGTTCTAGAGTATTAGATCAAGATGTTCTATTACAACGATCACAAGATCCATATGTTACTTATCGTGAGGCTTATTTCCAAAACCTTAAATTTAAAGTGAGTGATGGTAAGTCAGAAACGAAGACAAGTGAGAAGCTGGATAAAAATATTTTAGATGAAATCGATTAATCTTTAATTTTATTGATTGAAATTAATAACTACAGTCGAAGAATCCTTTACAGTAGTTAGCAGTTTAATTTTTGATTTAGAAAAGGATAAAAATATGGAAATGACATCCATTCAACGTTTAATTTTGGCTAACCAGTATGAATTAATGGCATTATTAAATCCAGAACAGGCAGTGCATTTTCGTCGGTTGAAAACAATTGTACAGTCAGGTTTTGCAAAAGAATTGCAAGAATTGGATAAAGGCTTCTCCTATTTGAGTGAAGCGGAATGTGATGCTGTACGAGATACTTTAGAGATGTATCACGCATTGCAGATTTGCTATAACAAATTACCGGATAAATCCGTGATTAGTGCTAACCAAATCAAGTTTATTGGTTATTGTGCTATTAGAGAGAAAAAATATTGTCAATATGTGAAATTTTTACGAGAAAGTGAAAAGCTTTATGCAGATGTTGAATTTTATGCCGATGATAATGATGCACAAATCTGTATGGCAGAAAAATATCAAAAAATGTTGGCTGTTTGGCGTAGTTGTCCACACGAATACCACCTCAGTGCGGAAGAAATACATCGTATTTTGGTAGCTTAGCAAGAGTGCATGGTAAAAACGGTAGGTTTAAGTACCTACCGTTTTTCTTTATTTATTTGCCTGAATTTCTATTTCTTTATTAACTTGACCGTAAATCATCATCGTAAAGACAACTGTTCCACCCAGAATATTGCCGAAACAGGTTGGTAATAAGAAAGTGATGAAGTAGTCATAAAGTGAGGTTTCACCTTGGAATACAAGATAGGCAATTTCCGCTGAACCGACAATAACGTGTGCAAAATCACCAAGAGCTATCAGATAAATAAAGAAGAAAATCATAATAAATTTTCCACTGTTGACTGATGGCATCATCCAAACGATAGAAGCAATCAGTATCCCAGCAGGGATTCCTTTTAAAATATTTTCGGAAACAGTCATCTGTTTAACGTGCATTGCAATTTCGTGCATTGCATTGACAAACTCAGGGTTAAATGCCTGATGATTTTGTAAAAATAGTGCGGCTAATGCTGTGCCTATTAAGTTTGAAATAAGCACAATAGACCATAAACGTGCGACTGCTGCGACTTTACGCCAAGTCAATGGATTAAACAGCGGTACAACAGTTGTGATAGTATTTTCCGTAAACAATTGCATTCGTCCGAGAATCACAAGTAGAAAGCCGACAGTATATCCCATATTAGTGACCAACGGTGACCAGCTTTCGTTAGGCAAATAGGCGGTAAAAATTGCTTTAAAAACAAACGAGAATGTTACTACTAAACCGGCAGTAATACCGGAAAAGATAAGTGCTTTTGTTGGACGAGTTAGCTCTTCAATGCCATCCTGTCGAATAATTTCATATAATAATCGTGGACTAAGACGTTCATATTCCTCAATCGCCATTTTATCTCGATAGGAAAGGGTTGAAGTATCTAATTCTGATTTCATTGCGTTTCCTTTTTAGTTAAAAATTATAAAAATAATAGCGAAAACTATCTAAAAAATAGGGTGTATATCTTAACATAATGCAAAAATCACACCTAATTTTCTTGTTAAAGAAACTAGGCTAAAACAACGGAATATTTTATAATCACGCGTTCTTGAAACAGAAAGAATAAATGAAAAGATATGTTTGAAATTAATCCTGTAAAAAATAAAATCAGTGATATTAGTGAAAGAACCTTGGCACTTAGGGGGTATCTTTGACTTCGACAATAAAGTTGAACGATTAGAGGAGGTCAGCGCTGAATTGGAGCAGCCGGATGTATGGAATAATCCGGAAAAAGCACAAGCATTAGGAAAAGAACGTTCTTCATTAGAATCAGTGGTAAATACCATTAAATCTTTGCAACAAGGTTTAGATGATGTTGAAGGATTATTAGAATTAGCAATTGAAGCAGATGATCAGGCAACATTTGATGAAGCTGTTGCCGAACTGGAACAGCTGGAACAAAGTTTGGCTAAACTTGAATTTAGAAGAATGTTCAGTGGCGCCAATGATGCCGCTGATTGCTATGTAGATTTGCAAGCTGGTTCAGGTGGTACTGAAGCCCAAGACTGGACAGAAATGTTGTTACGGATGTATTTACGTTGGGCAGAGAGTAAAGGATTTAAAACTGAATTAATGGAAGTGTCCGATGGTGATGTTGCTGGCATTAAATCAGCAACCATTCGTGTTAGTGGTGAATATGCTTTTGGTTGGTTGCGAACAGAAACTGGTATTCATCGTCTAGTGCGTAAAAGCCCATTTGATTCTAATAATCGTCGCCATACCTCCTTTAGTGCGGTATTTGTTTATCCTGAAATTAATGATGATATTGATATTGAAATCAATCCGGCGGATTTACGCATTGATGTTTATCGTGCATCTGGTGCTGGTGGGCAACACGTTAACAGAACCGAGAGTGCAGTGCGAATTACTCATATCCCGACCGGTATTGTAGTGCAGTGTCAAAATGATCGTTCTCAGCATAAAAATAAAGATCAGGCGATGAAGCAGTTAAAAGCTAAATTGTATGAGCTTGAATTGAAAAAGAAAAATGCTGAAAAACAGGCATTAGAAGAGAGTAAGTCTGATATTGGTTGGGGCAGTCAGATTCGCTCTTATGTGTTGGATGATGCACGTATTAAAGATTTACGCACTGGCGTTGAAAACCGCAATACACAAGCTGTATTGGATGGCGACTTAGACAAATTTATTGAAGCAAGTTTGAAAGCTGGACTATAGCTATGCAAGGTTTGTTTAGTAAATAAAATTGACTGATTTTAGTAAGAATTGAATAACGATTTGCAAGAATATGCATTAAAAAATTAAAGGTAAAAAAATGACAGAACATACTCAAGAGTTAGATTTAAATGGAGAAATGCTTGCTCGCCGTGAAAAATTGGCAACCTTACGCCAAAAAGGCAATGCATTTCCGAACACATTCCGCCGAGACAGTTTAGCCGGTGATCTTCATCAACAATATGAAAATGAAGATGGTGAAGTATTAAAAGAGAAAGCTATTCCTGTCAGCGTAGCAGGACGTATTATGACACGACGTAAAATGGGAAAAGCTAGTTTTATCACGTTGCAGGATATGAGTGGAAAAATCCAACTGTATGTCGCTAGGGATTTATTACCGGAAGGTGTTTATGAAGAAATTATGGCGATGCTTGATCTTGGCGATATTGTTGGAGCAAAAGGAACGCTATTCAAAACTAAAACTAATGAATTGACTGTACGTTGTACTGCTCTTGAATTGTTGACTAAAGCATTGCGCCCATTACCGGATAAATTCCACGGTTTAGCAGATCAAGAAATGCGTTACCGCCAACGCTATTTGGATCTTATTTCTAATGAAGAATCTCGTCGCACTTTTATTATTCGTTCAAAAGTGATTGCAGGTATTCGTGAATATTTTATCGGCAAAGGTTTTATCGAAGTCGAAACCCCAATGTTGCAAGTGATTCCGGGTGGGGCGGCGGCACGTCCGTTTATTACTCACCATAATGCGCTTGATATTGATATGTACCTTCGTATCGCACCGGAACTTTATTTGAAACGCCTTGTTGTCGGTGGTTTTGAGCGTGTATTTGAGCTAAACCGTAACTTCCGTAATGAAGGGGTTTCTGTACGTCATAATCCAGAATTTACGATGATTGAATATTACCAAGCTTATGCGGATTATCACGATTTAATGGATAATACCGAAGAATTATTGCGCAAATTGGCATTAGATATTTTAGACACTACAATTGTGCCTTACGGTGAATATGAATTTGATTTCGGTAAACCGTTTGAACGTATTACAATGCACGATGCCGTATTGAAATATGGTGCAGATAAAGGCATTGTTAAAGAAGATCTTTATGACTTTGAACGTGCTAAAGTGGTAGCTCAAAAACTTGGCATTGAAATTCAAAAGTCTTGGGGCTTGGGAAGTTTAGTCAATGCGATTTTTGAAGAGATAGCGGAACATCACTTAATTCAGCCAACCTTCTTAATGGCTCACCCTGCTGAAATTTCACCGTTGGCTCGTCGTAATGATGAAAATCCAGAAGTTACGGATCGTTTTGAATTATTTATTGGTGGACGTGAAATTGGTAACGGTTTCTCTGAGTTGAACGATGCGGAAGATCAAAATGAACGCTTTAACGCACAAGTAGCAGCGAAAGAAGCAGGTGATGATGAAGCAATGTTTAAAGATGAAGATTTCGTGGTGGCGTTGGAACACGGTTTGCCACCAACAGCAGGTGAAGGCTTGGGAATCGACCGTTTGGCGATGTTGTTTGCTAATGCGGAATCAATCCGTGATGTGATTTTATTCCCAGCAATGAAACATAAATCTTAAAATTTTTTAGTAACGAAAAGGTTGGTTGTGAAAGGCAATCAACCTTTTTGATTTTTGCGATCTGCTCCACATTTTTTCTCTTTTTTTGCTTATATACCCATCAAATACTTTATGCTGAACACCTGATATTTAGAGGAGAGCATAAATGTACTATCTATATCTATTTTTAGGTTTAATTTCTTTTTCTGTGATGGCAAAAGAGTCGGTAATGTTATTGCAGGAGTATAAAGATCAAGATTTACAAGGTTGGGTGATGAGCGAAAAACTAGATGGTGTAAGAGGATATTGGGATGGAGAAAAATTGTTTACTCGTCAGGATAATCTTTTGAATCCTCCGGGTTATTTTATTAAAGATTTTCCACCATTTGCGATTGATGGGGAGCTATTCAGTGAGCGAGGCAAATTTGAGGAGATCACCAGTATCACCCGTTCTATAAAAGATAAAGGTTGGCATAAATTAAAATTATATGTGTTTGATGTACCGAAAGAAAAAGGAGATTTGTTGCAAAGGCTGGATGTGCTTAGACAATATTTATTGCAACACCCAACGCCTTATATTGAAATCTTACCGCAGATGCCGATAGAGAATAAACAAGCTGTTTATCAGTTTCTTGATCAAGTAGAAAGTTTAGGTGGAGAAGGGGTTGTGGTAAGAAATCCGAAAGCGAATTATATCGTAGGGAGAAGTAGCCAAATTTTAAAGTTGAAACGTCATCAAGATGAAGAGTGTACTGTGATAGCTCACCATAAAGGAAAAGGACAGTTTCATAATGTGATGGGATCATTAACTTGTGAAAATGAACGTGGGCAATTTAAAATTGGTTCTGGTTTCAGTTTAGCTGATCGAGCTAATCCGCCGGCGATTGGTTCGATAATTACTTATAAATATCGGGGGTTAACCAAAAACGGTAAACCAAAATTTGCTACTTATTGGCGTCAACGTTCGTCAATGT
Organism: Gallibacterium genomosp. 1; assembly: GCF_001678575.1. Lineage (NCBI taxonomy): Bacteria > Pseudomonadati > Pseudomonadota > Gammaproteobacteria > Pasteurellales > Pasteurellaceae > Gallibacterium > Gallibacterium genomosp. 1. The sequence goes on along the minus strand of NZ_JTJP01000044.1, from coordinate 26,167 downwards.
CGTCTGTTGAAACTAATTGATAATGAATAACAAAAAGTTGTTCGGCATCAGGATAAATTTGACGAATTACTTTTTTTAGCTCGGTTAGTGTCATATTTTCCTGCTGTGCGTGTTTTTCTGTTAGTTGTGAAAATTGAATTGGTGTTACAGAGAGGATTTTAATTTTGGCGAACCACTGATGTTGTTCAAACGTAAAAACATCAATGATACTGCCGATTTTAAAATCTTTTTCACTATTATCACGAATAGTAATGGTTTTACTACCATTAAGTATGTTCTCTCTAAAGCATTGATAAAAAGTGATTTCCATCATTATTTTTTCCTTTTCGGTAATTTTTCTACCCACGACCAGTTTTTATCTTCCTGATAATCAAAAACAGGGAGTCCTAAGCCAAATCGGATAGCTAGCAAACGTAATAAGAAACCGGTCACTAACGTGATTAAAATCACAATATCTTGCGGAATGTGGGTGTGTTGTAACCCGATATAGATAGCGGTAGCAAGAAAGGCGATACTGGCATAGAGTTCTTTTTGAAAAACCAATGGAATACGGTTGCAGAGTAGATCCCTCAGTACACCGCCAAAGGCTCCTGTGATGATAGCGGCAACAGAGGCGATAATAAAACCATGCCCCATAGTGAGAGCAACTTGTGCGCCAATAATGGAAAATACGATTAAACCTAGTGCATCCAAAATTAAGAAGACCGCTTTTAAATAACGCATTAATGGTGCAATAATCACGGTCAATACCGCTGCACCGGCAACGATAACGATATATTCCGGGTGTTTTACCCAACCTAATGGATAATGACCTAAGAGAACATCCCTAACAGAACCACCACCAATAGCGGTAACGGAGGCAATAATAATAACGCCGAAAATATCCATTTTTTCTCTGCCGGCAGCTAAAGCGCCGGTGATTGATTCGGCAGTAATTCCAATTAAATAGAGAATGGTGAGTAGCATAATCTTATTGAACGATGATTCAGTATGGAAGATTGTACTAGAAACTCTACCATTTCGTTAGTTTTGTTTATTGAGTTTATTGGTAAAAAGTTTTTATGTATAAAAGATAGTCAAATAAAATAATAGGGAGCATTAAATTTTAAAAAAATTAAACGCTAATAATTATTTTGGTTTAAAAACAAACCTCTTGTTATGATTATAAGTTAGTTTTTTATACTAAAAATAAATAATAATTTAGAATTTTATATAAAAATAGCTGACTATTTTAATTATCTCTTCCTGTTGCTTTCAAAAAACATTTGTGATGATATTACAAAACTGTTTCATTTATATTAAAAAAGAGACTAATTTATGACAGCATCAATAACGACTGAAGAGCAGTCCTCTACATTAAAAAGTCGTCTTTCTGCACTAGGTCCAGGAATTTTAATGGCTTCTGCTGCGGTAGGCGGTTCTCACCTTATTGCTTCAACACAAGCGGGTGCAATTTATGGTTGGCAGTTAGCGATAATTATTATTTTAGCAAATCTGTTTAAGTATCCGTTTTTCCGTTTTGGTGTGCAGTATACGCTAGATACAAATAAGACCTTGCTTGAAGGCTATAAAGAGAAAGGAACAGCTTATTTATTCATCTTTTTTTTATTGAATGTTTTTTCTACAGTAATTAACACGGCCGCTGTATCTTTATTGTCCGCTGTTATTTTATCTTTTGTTGTACCATTACCTGTGCCAACGTTAAGTTTAACAGTATTAGTGGTGAGTACTGCGATTCTTTTATTCGGGCAATATCGACTTTTGGATGGCTTATCCAAGTTCGTGATGATTTGCCTTACTTTAGCTACTGTGTTAGCGGTCGTGATTGCTGCTTCTCGAGGAGCGGTTGCGCCGGAAGGTTACGTAAGTGAAAGTCCTTGGCAGTTAGGTGCATTAGCCTTTATTGTGGCATTGATGGGATGGATGCCTGCTCCGATAGAGATTTCTGCTATCAATTCAATGTGGGTGGTAGCGAAAAAACGCATAACCAAAGTTTCTTATCGAGATGGTATTTTTGATTTTAATGTGGGTTATATTGGTACTGCATTATTGGCTTTAGTATTTTTGGCATTAGGTGCTTTGGTTCAATATGGTTCAGGCATACCAGTTGAAATGGTGGGAGGAAAATATATTGCCCAATTAATTGGTATGTATGCGACAACTATTGGCGATTGGGCTAGGGGATTAATTGCATTGATTGCTTTCCTATGTATGTTTGGAACAACGCTTACTGTTATTGATGGTTACTCTCGTTCAAATATCGAAAGTTTGCGTATTTTATTGAAGAAGAAAGGTACAAGAGCCAGTTATTTGAATATTGCATTCGTTGCGGCATCTATTTCCGGAGCATTGATTATTTTCTTCTTTAATAATGCATTAGGACCAATGCTTAAATTTGCAATGATAGCTTCATTTGTTACCACTCCTGTATTTGCTACTTTGAATTTGTTATTAGTGTTAAAAGGTGAACATAAAGTGAAGGGCGGACTATTGTGGCTTTCTCTTATTGGTTTGTTATACCTTACCGTATTTACCTTATTATTTATTGTTTATCAGATGGGATGGTTAAGTTAAAACTTTATTTTTATCACTAAGACGGTAATTGTTTACCGTCTTTTCTTTGTTTATGATAAACACTTTTAACTAAAAAGTGAGCAGAATGATGCAAGAGTTTAGTGTTTTATTTGTTTGTTTAGGTAACATTTGCCGTTCACCAATGGCGGAATTTATTTTTAAACATAAATTACAACAGGCAGGTTTATCTGAATTGGTTAATGTGGATAGTGCTGGTACTGCCGGTTGGCATAGTGGTGAGGGAATGCATTGTGGTACAGCGGATATGTTGGAGCTACACAAAATAGACAGTAACGGTTTTCGTAGCCGTCAAATCAGAAAACAGGATTTGGCAAATTTTGATTATATTATTGCGATGGATGACAGCAATTTAGAGGATTTGGAGCGTTTTTTCGGCAAACACCCACAACAAATTTTTAAAATTACTCAGCTATGCCCAGATTTAGAAAAAGATCATATTCCTGATCCTTGGTACACACACAATTTTAATGAAACTTACCATTTGCTAGATCGCTGTTGTGATGCTTTGTTGCAAAAAGTTAAACAGAAAATAAGCAAAATGTGACGTTGTTCACAGCAGAAGAAATGGAAAAAAGCTATATTAACAATGTGTAATAATAATATAGAGGAGAATAGTTATGTTTCCAGAATATCGTGATTTGATCAGTGTGTTAAAAAATGAAGATAAACATTTTGCCCGTTTATTTGAAGAGCATAATGAATTGGATCATAAAATTCAGAATATGTTGGAAAAAATTGAATTCGGTACGCCGGAAGAGATAGAAAACTTGAAAAAAATTAAACTTCGTTTGAAAGATGAAATGTACGCTATTTTAAAAGAGTATGATGCGAAAAGAAAATAGTCATATTTAATTAAGCTGAAACCCAGTATTAATGCTGGGTTTCTTTTTTGTTCTTCTCCTAAAATGATTTTTAAATTTTAAGAATAAAAACAAGGCTAAATTTATGTTTAGCCCTGTTTTTCAGTGTCAGTTTTAATTCATTGCAATCCAGTTCGGTAAAGCCAAGGAGATTGCAGGAATGTAAGTAATGGCGATCAAGAATGCTAGCATTAGCATTAACCAAGGTAGTGCTGCTCTGATGACTTGTGGTAGAGTTAAGCCAGTGATAGCAGATGCTACGAATAAGTTAAGTCCGACAGGCGGTGTAATCATACCGATTTCCATATTTACTACCATAATTACTCCGAGGTGGATCGGGTCGATACCGAGTTGAGTCGCAATTGGGAAGAGAATTGGTACTAAAATCAGAATGATAGCGGAAGGTTCCATAAATGCACCGGCAATCAACAGGATAATATTGACGATAATGAGGAATTGCCAAGCGTGCAAATCCATTTCTACCACTAAGGCGGTTAATTGCTGCGGAATCTGTTCGGTTGTTAGGACGTGAGCGAAGAGCATTGCGTTAGCGATAATAAACATCAGCATAATGCTGAGTTTACCGGCTTCCAATAGGACTTTCGGACACTCTTTCAATTTAATATCTTTATAGACAAAAACGGCGACGAAGAAAGAGTAAACCGCTGCTACGGCAGCAGCTTCCGTTGGCGTAAACGCTCCGCTATAGATACCGCCGAGAATAATCACCATCAGGATTAAACCCCATAATGCACGGCGAGCCGCTTTGAACCACTCTTTCACACTGGCACGCGGTAATGCCGGCAAATTTTTAATGCGAGCGATAACATAAATACCGATCATTAAGGCAACACCTAATAATAAGCCGGGCATAACGCCAGCCATAAAGAGTCGACCGACGGATGATTCGGTTGCCGCTGCATAAACCACCATTACCACAGAAGGAGGGATAAGAATACCCAATGTACCTGCATTACAGATAATGCCTGTTCCGAATGCCTGCGGATAACCAGAACGAACCATTCCTGCAATTGCAATGGAGCCGACAGCTGCCACGGTTGCAGGACTTGAGCCGGAAAGTGCGGCGAAAAGCATACAGGAAAGAACAGATGCAATTGCCAATCCACCACGTATGTGTCCAACGGTTGCATTAGCGAAATCGATCAATCGGCGAGCCACGCCACCAGTGGTCATAAATGCACCGGCAAGCAAGAAGAATGGAATTGCTAATAAAGTATAGTGTTCAGAAGTTTCAAAAAGTTTAATCGCAACCGAGCTGATGGAATCCTGGCTGAAGAGAATTATCACAAGAGAACCGGATAATCCTAATGCAACGGAAATTGGCACTCCAATAAACATTAAAAAGAATAAACAGGCAAATAAGAAAACAATAGTCATAAATTACTCCTTATGTGCTTCAGATTCTTGTAGTTTTACTGCATCTTTTGCTTCATCAGCCAAGCCAAGATCATTTTGTTTTCCTTGTAATAAACGGATAAATATCTCAACAAAACGGGCGAAAATCATAATATAACCGATAGGAATAATCAGACCGAGATGCCAAAGTTTGATGCCAAATTGCTGTAGGTCTTCTGCACCGACTTTAGCAATGAGTAAAGCTTGAACCCAATCATAACTCGCAATAAAAATAATCCCTGAATAAATAAGACAAGTAAGACAGGCAAAGATACTGATATAACGTTGCATCGGTGTACTGAATTTTTTTACCAATGCGTCAATACCGATATGTCCGGCAGTACGAACACCATAAGATGCACCGAAAAAGATGAGCATTGCAAAAAATAATTTAGTCAGTGCGACACTCCAAGTCATTTCTTGTGCTACTGTCATACAAAAAGTAGCGATAGGCTCGAAAATAAATTCAAGGCTCGGATAAGCATCGGCTAAATCGTAGAAAGGATTATAAAGATTATTGAACATTACATAGACAAAAGTTACTAATGTCATTAACGCTAGAGAAAAACCGATCATAAATTCTTCGAGTTTTCCCCAGAGATAATTAAAGTGTTGCATAATTGCTCCTTAACCGACTTGAGCGATGAGAGTGCGATAGTCAGTCTATCGCACTTTGAGATTTGAAAATTATTTGTTGTTAGACTCTTCGGCAGCTTTAATTAAATCAGCACCGATAGCATCTTCAAATTTTTTCCAAACAGGGCGCATAGCTTCACGCCACTCTTTTCTTTGTTCAGGAGTTAAAATAGTAATTTCTGTTGTTTTTGCATCAAGAATGCGTTGTTTATCAGCAAGGTTGAATTCGTGAGATTTTTTATTTACATCATCACTAACAATATCCATTACTTCCATCAAACCTTTACGGATATCTTCAGGTAAACCTTCCCAGAATTTGGTGTTTACGATAACCATATAAGAAAGTAAACCATGGTTGGACTCAGTAATGTATTTTTGTACTTCATTGATCTTTTGTGAATAGATATTTGAGTATGGGTTTTCCGCACCGTTTACTACGCCTGTTTGTAAGCCTTGATACATTTCACCGAAAGCCATTTTACGAGGAACAGCTTTTAATTGTTTAAACTGAGCATCAAGTACTTCGGAATTTTGTACACGGAATTTTAATCCGCGTGCATCTTTTGGCAGTACCAATTTTTTGTTGGCGGAAAGTTGTTTTAAGTCATTATTCCAGTAGCCGATACCGGTGATGCCTTTATCTTTCATACTGTTAAGCAGGCTTTTACCGGCTTCGCTTTTTTCAAAACGTTGAACGGCTTCAATATCGTCAAATAGGAACGGTAGATCGAATAATTGGATTTTTGGCGTATATTTATCGAATTTAGCCAAAGATGGCGCAAGCATTTGTACATTATTTAATAATAATGCTTCCATTTCTTTGCCGTCACCGTAAAGAGATGAGTTAGGGTAAACTTCAACCACCACTCTACCGGGAAATTTTTCTTCAGCCATTTTTTTAAACATTAATGCACCTTGACCTTTAGGTGTATCTTCCGCTACCACGTGAGAAAATTTGATCACAATAGGATCAGCAGCCAAGGCATTGAATGATAATAGTGATCCTAATGCAGTAACAGTAGCGAGTATTTTGAACATATTTTGTTTGAATTTCATAAGTTTGATCCTCTTCTTGTGTATGAATGAGATATGTGAATGCACAGATAAGACTATGTAAATGCTAAAATTTAGTAAAGTAGATTTTTTTAAAAAGTTGATCTCTTTCTCAAAAATTTAATAAAAAATTAATAAAAATGTGAGAAAAGTCATATTTGTGTGTGCTTATTGAACAATATTTTGATAAATAATTCTCGAAAAAAGAAAATTAATTCTTTTGAAGTAATTAATGTAATTTTTTCTTAAATTAAAGTGTAAAAAGGAGGATAGGAGTTGAAGGTTTTCAACTCCTATACAATGCTTAATGACAAGATTTTTGTGTTTTAGAAGTAGATCCGCAACGGCAGCAATCTCCACATCCGCTTTGTCGTTTTTTGCGGAAGTTTGCGATAAGGTAGCCGACAGCGCCGATAAATAAAGCTATAACAATTAAATATTGAATCATAATCCTGCTCCTCGTGCGATATGATAAACGATATAAGCAAATAGATAAGCTAATGCGGTTAAATAGCACGTAATTAGTAAAGTCTGCTTAGCTGATTTGGTTTCGCGCTTAATAACGGCAAGCGTTGCCATACACATTGGGGCATAAACGTACCAAGCAAGGAAAGAGAATGCAGTAGCCAAACCCCAGCTATCGCGTATCAATGGAATAAGCATTTGTTGAGCGGCTTCTTCATTGGTTGAACCGACGGCATAGACTGTCCCTAACGCAGCAACTACCACTTCTCTAGCGGCAATGCCGGGTACCATTGCAATACACATTTCCCAAGTAAAGCCTAATGGGCGGAAAATTGGCTCAATTAGATGCCCCAACGCACCAGCAAAACTGTAATCGATTGGTGGTGAAACGGCATTTTCAGGCGCAGCAGGAAAGCTAACAAGCACCCATAAAATGATACTTAATGCGAAGATAATCGTTCCGGCACGTTTTAAAAATGCGCTGACACGTTCCCATAAAGTGATGACAATGTGTCTAAAATTAGGCATACGATAAGTAGGCAACTCCATCAATAATGGAAATTGCTGAATTTTACCTTTATGTTTAGCGAATAATTTTAGAATGAAAGCAATAAAGCCGGCAGAAAGCACTCCAATAGTATATAGTGCGAATAATGTTAAACCTTGTAGATTAAAAATTCCCCAGACTTGTTGATCTGGAATAACTGCTGCAATGATTAAAGTATATACTGGCAATCTTGCAGAACAAGTTAATAGAGGTGCGATTGCTATAGTAACTAAACGCTCTCTTGGGTCGGTAATGGTGCGTGCTGACATAATTGCCGGTACGGCACAAGCAAAACCGGAGAGTAAAGGGATAAAGGAGCGCCCAGATAAACCACTTTTCGCTAAGAAGCTATCTAGTAAATAAGCAGCCCTAGGCAAATATCCGGAATCTTCCAGGATAAGTAACAATGCAAATAAAATCGCAATTTGTGGTAAGAAAACTAGAACACTACTTACACCGGCAACAATACCATCAATCAATAGATCCTTAAGAATACCGTCTGGTAGAACAGATGCTAGCCATTCAGACAAAAGACTAAAACCGGTTTCAATACCATCCATAAATGGAGCAGCCCAAGCGTAAACAGCTTGGAACATTAGTAACATCACGATAATTAGAGTAAGTATGCCCCAAATGGGATGTAAGAAAATATGATCTAGCCTTTGGTGCCAACGCGGCAAAAAATTGATATTGTGTACACTTTGTTCAAGAATATGATCAACTTGTTGGAAAAGTTGTTCACTATCGAGTTGATTTGTAATCTGCTCCAATTGTTGAGATGTTTTTTGATGTGTTGATACTTGTCCGGCAAGTTGTTCCACGGCTTGTTTAATTTTCTGTTGCCCTTTTTTACTCACTGCAACTGTTCCTATGACAGGTACACCTAGTAACTCCGACATTTTATTGGTATCAATTTGCAGTCCGCGTGCATTAGCAATGTCAAACAGATTAATTGAGATCACCATTGGCAAACCAAGTGCTTTTAATTCTAGAGCCATTCGCAGAGTCATTCGCAGATTGGTAGCATCAGCAACGGCAATAATAGCATCCGGAATGTCGCCAAGATGACCTAGTAAAACATTACGAGAAACTTCCTCGTCTGGGCTTGTTGTATGTAAGCTGTAAGTTCCCGGTAGATCGAGAATAGTGATATTAGTGTGTCCGAGTAAAGTTCCTTCACGGCGATCAACCGTTACTCCGGGATAGTTGGCAATTCTAGCATTCGATCCAGTTAAAGCATTAAATAGTACGGTTTTACCACAATTGGGTGGCCCGATTAGGGCAAATTTAAGTTGATTATTCATAGAGTTATTTTAAATAGCAGAGAATCTTTTCTGCTTCTGCTTTACGTAATGAAAATTGAGAGTGATGATCCAAACGAACGACATAAGGCCCACGACCTAATAATCCTTTAGCAATAATGGTAACCGGACGATGGGAGGAAAAACCGAGATCTGCTAAACGCCGGCTAACGGAATTATCTTGGGATCCGAATGCCGGATTGGCGATAATATCTTTAATGTAGGCTTCTTGGTGTTTGGGTAATTGATGAAGAGGACATACTGACATAATGATTTCCTTACTTCTAAAATGGAATAGCCTATTTTAAATCTAAATAAGAAATATTCCTAATAATATTCGTGGCGACATTTTAGCGAACAATGACAGAATAAAATTTGATATATATCAATATTAGTAAGAGAGTAAGAGGGAGGATAAGCTGAAAAAAGGCTTATCCTTTGGTTTAGATAAAAAGTAATATGAAGGATAGATAAATTAATATTCCCAAGTGTCTGGATCTATGCCTTTTTGTCGCATTAATACTTTAGCCTCTTCCGGAATCTCATCGTGACGTTCTTTTAACAAATCTTCATCGGTCGGTAAAGGTTGACCAGTAAAAGCGTGTAAGAATGCCTCACAGAGCAATTCACTATTGGTTGCGTGACGTAAATTGCGAATTTGGCGACGAGTACGCTCGTTAGTGAGTATTTCTAATACTTTAATTGGAATTGATACAGTAATTTTTTTTACCTGTTCACTTTTTTTGCCGTGTTCCGCATAGGGACTAATATATTTCCCATCCCAATCAGCCATAGTTATTTCCTTCAAATCCACACAAGTTGTGGTATTTTAATCAAAATTTATTCTAATGACAATCTAGCCTTAAAGACATCTAGATTTCTTTATTTGATTATATATATTCGTGCTAAAATAGTGCGTCTTTGTATTGATATAGGCGGAGGTTTATGATGCAGCAGGTTGTTCGTCATCAATTACATAAATTTGGCGGTAGTAGTTTAGCAAATGTTGAATGTATCAAAGGCGTTGCTTCGATTATTCAGAATTACAGTAAAGAGAATGATGTTATTGTGGTATCTGCAATTGGTAAAACCACAAATTTATTGATTGAATGGGTGGAAGCTTCACATAAAGATACAGTGGGAGCTAACCGTATTTTGCAGAATCTTCGCCATCAGTATCTGTCAATGGTTAATGCATTACTTATACAGCCGGAGCCGGTTGCTCAAGCCTTCATTGATGATATTCATCAGTTTTCCGCATTGTTAGATAAACCATTCAGTGAAGCGATTTATTCCGAAGTGGTCGGACACGGAGAGATTTGGTCGGCACGGCTGGTTAGCGCTTATCTGAATCAACAAGCTATTCCTTCCATTTTTGTTGATGCCCGTGATTTTATGGTGGCGGAGCGAACCGTTTTACCTAAGGTACAGGTTGCACAAAGCCAGCGTCGATTACAACCTATTTTAGATGCTAATCCCAATAAACGTTTGATTGTTACTGGTTTTATCAGCCGAAATACAAAAGGCGAAACCGTATTATTGGGAAGAAACGGCTCCGATTATTCTGCAACCCAAATAGCAGGGTTAGCTGGTATTGAGAATGTTACTATCTGGAGTGATGTAGCTGGAGTTTATTCTGCGGATCCTCGTCACGTAAAAAATGCTACATTATTGCCACTATTACGTTGGGATGAGGCAAATGAATTGGCACGTCTTGGCGCGCCTGTGCTGCATAGTCGCACACTAGAACCTGTTAAAGAGTTTCAATTAAAATTGCAGTTACGCAGCAGTTTGAAACCCAATGAAGGTACGAGTCGTATTGAACATATTTATTCTTCTTCAGCGCAAGGTAAAATTGTGACATCTCATAACCATATCGGTTGGATCGAATTGGTGATTCCGCAAAATCAAGTGTTAGATAGTTGGAAACAACGTTTGCAATCGTGGTTACAGGAGCATCAGTTGGAACCGTTGGTAGAGCAATTTATTGAGCAATCACGTACACTGCGTTTGATCTATACCAACGAGTATATTGATACGGCATTTATGCAGTTTAAAAAATTGCCATTAATTACTGATTCCATTTCTATTCGCTATGATTTGGCTTTGTTGGCTATTGTGGGGGCTGGAGTATGCCAAAATTCTTTACAAATGTTACGCTTTTCACAAATGCTAAAAACACAGCCGCTAGAATTTGTATGGCAATCTGAAGATAAAATCAGCGTAGTGGCGATTTTGCGTCAAGCCGTGAGTCGAGAATTATTACGCAACGTTCACGATGATCTATTTCGTGCGCATAAAACGGTTGGCTTAGTGGTATTAGGTAAAGGAGAGGTTTCAAAAACCTGGATCAGCCTGTTTAAACAGGAGCAGGAGAAGATCGCGGCACGTAGTCATTTTGATTTTTCTTTAATCGGTTTGGTTTCAAGTCAAAAAGCGTGGTTAGATTACCAAGGTATTTTGGCACATTTAAGTGAAAATAATTGGGATCAACAGTTTGAAGAATATGGTCGAGAATTGGTGCCAGAGGAATTATTGCAATGGTTGAGTCTACATCCGTTTGATGAATTGGTAGTGTTGGATTTTACCAATAGCGATGAGGTGGCGGCACATTATGAAGACTATGCAAAATATGGTTTTCATGTGATTAGTGCCAATAAACGTGCGGCTGCTTTTGATTTAGATAAATATCATCAAATAGAGAACGCTTTTTTGCAATCTGGAAGTTATTGGTTGTATAACGCTACAGTAGGTGGTGGTTTACCTATTAATCCAATCGTACACGACTTGGTAGAGAGCGGCGACACGATTTTGTCGATTGAGGGGACATTTTCCAGTACATTAGCGTGGTTATTTTACCAATATGATGGTTCTGTACCGTTTTCAATGCTATTAGAGCAAGCGTGGCAACAAGGAATGACAGAACGTGATCCGCGAGAAGATTTAAGAGGATTGGATGCGTTGCGTAAGCTATTAATTGTGGCACGTACCGCAGGTTATGATTTAGATCGTTCCGAGATTAAGGTGGAATCTTTGATTACGGAAGATATGATTGATTTGCCATTATCTGACTTTTTTGAAAAATTGGATGAGCTTGAGCCGCTAATTTATGAGCGTTATCACGATGCTGAGGAAGAGCTCGGGGTATTACGTTATGTGGTTCGCTTTTTGGCGAATGGACAGTCAAAAATTGGTTTAGAGGTGTGTAATGCTGATGATCCGATTGCGCGTGCTTTGCCGGGAGAGAATTTATTCTTAATTCGTAGTCTTTGGTATCGTGATAATCCATTGGTGATTCACGGTCCAAGTGCTGGCGTAAAAATGACTGCCGGTGCGATTCAGGCAGATTTAAATCGCTTAGTGAAATTATTGTAGTAAGGAGATCATCACTTGAGCAAGGAAGTATAACTTGCTAAAATTCGTAACGTTTTTATTCTTAGTAATAAACATCAAGTTCGGATGAAGGTAGCTGGAGAGTAGAGAATTAACTCTACGCCGACGAGGTAAACTCTTTCAGGCGCTGTTTTACAGCATGGACTGTTACTGGACGAACCCTTGGAGAGATCCACGTTAAGTGGACGCCGAAGGCGCAAAAAAATCTTAGATTTTTGAAACGCTCAGGCAAAAGGACAGGGGCAGGAAAGATAATCTTTTTTCAAATATCAGTTCTGGATATTTCTTTTTTCTTTTCTACTCCTTGTATTTAGCTTTTTTATTTACGAGGAAGTCAATGAATTTCAATCAAATTTTAGCTGAAATTGACAGCTTTATCTGGGGGCCGCCATTACTCATTTTATTAGCAGGAACCGGTATTTATTTCAGTATTCGCTTAGGTTTTTTACAAATTAAAGCATTACCACGAGCATTAAGATATTTGTTTCAAAAAGGTAATTCCGGTGAGGGCGATGTTTCTGCATTTGCTGCGTTGTGTACCGCACTTTCTGCGACTATCGGTACCGGTAATATTGTTGGTGTTGCTACAGCAATTCAAGCTGGGGGACCCGGAGCGATTTTTTGGATGTGGATTGTTGCTTTTTTTGGCATGGCGACTAAGTATGCGGAATGTCTGTTGGCAGTAAAATATCGTGTGAAAGATAAAAATGGTTTTATGGCTGGTGGGCCGATGTATTACATAGAACGTGGTCTAGGCATAAAATGGTTGGCTAAGTTATTCGCAGTATTTGGTGTGTTGGTTGCTTTTTTCGGTATCGGGACATTTCCACAAGTTAATGCTATTACACATGCTATGCAGGATACTTTCGGTGTATCAACAGTGATTAGTGCTATTGTAATGACGCTGTTGGTGGCGATGATTATTCTTGGAGGCGTTAACCGTATTGCTGTAGTATCTTCATTTATTGTGCCATTTATGGCAGTACTGTATGTTGGTACTTCGCTATTTATTTTATTAATTAATTGGAGTGTTGTGCCACAAGCGTTAGCATTAATTATTGAAAGCGCTTTTAACCCTCAAGCGGCACTAGGTGGAGCAGTTGGTTTTACTGTACTTAAAGCAATTCAGTCAGGAATGGCGAGAGGTATATTCTCTAATGAATCTGGATTGGGAAGCGCACCGATCGCAGCAGCAGCAGCACAAACACAGGAACCGGTACGCCAAGGATTAATTTCAATGACAGGAACTTTTTTTGATACTATCATTGTTTGTACTATGACCGGTCTAGTCATTGTTATCAGTGGTGTTTGGCAATCAGGAGTAGAAGGGGCAGCGGTTACTAATCTTGCTTTTGCTCAAGGTTTAGGAAGCAGTATCGGTGCAACTATTGTGACAATCGGTTTATTGTTCTTCGCTTTTACCACGATGCTTGGCTGGTGTTATTATGGTGAACGTTGTTTTGTTTATTTAATCGGCATTAGGGGTATTAAAATTTTCCGTAGTTGCTTTATTTTACTGATTGCGTGCGGCGCATTTATTAAATTGGATATTATTTGGAGTTTGGCTGATATCGTTAATGGATTAATGGCAATTCCTAATTTAATTGCATTGATTGGCTTGCGCAAAGTGATTATAGCCGAAACACAGGACTATTTTGCTCGTCTGCAAATTTCTGCTAAGGATCGAGATGAAGAGATAGCAGAAAATGGCAAGTTGAGTGAAAGTTATAATTGATGCTAAAAATGCGTGCTTAGCACGCATTTTATTTTCCGATACAGAAAGAGCTGAAGATATTACCAAGTAAATCATCAGAAGTGAATTGTCCGGTGATCTCGCTGAGTGCATTCTGTGCCATTTTCAATTCTTCAGCTAGCAGCTCACCGGCATAGAATTGCGTTAATTGGATATGCCCTTGTTGTAAATGTTGTGCCGCTTGCTTTAATGCCTCTAAATGGCGACGGCGAGCTAAAAATCCTCCTTCGGTAACGGTTTGATAGCCGATACTCTCTTTGAGATGCTCTTTCAGTAATTGGATGCCTTGTTGAGTTTTGGCTGAAAGGGTAATGGTAGTATAACCGTTTTCAGTGCGAATGCCTTCTGCTTCACCGCTAATATCCGCTTTATTACGAATAATTGTAACAGGGATTGATGGTGGCAATCTAGACATAAACTCCGGCCAAATTTTTTCCGGAAGTGTTTCATCCGTTGTCGTACTGTCGAGCATAAATAATACACGATCGGCTTGATCAATTTCTTGCCAAGCACGTTCTATTCCAATACGCTCCACTTCATCCGTAGCTGTACGCAAACCGGCGGTATCAATAATATGCAACGGCATCCCATCCAAGTGAATATGTTCTCGCAATACGTCACGAGTTGTGCCGGCAATATCAGTAACAATGGCAGCATCACGACCAGCTAATGCATTCAACAGGCTTGATTTACCAGCATTCGGACGACCGGCAATCACCACTTTCATCCCTTCTCTAAGTAAAGAGCCTTGTTTCGCTTGAGATTGAACTTCCGCCACTTTGGCTATAATTTGATTTAAATGTGCTTCGATTTTTCCATCGGCAAGAAAATCAATTTCTTCATCCGGAAAATCAATTGCTGCTTCAACATAGGTTCGTAGATAGATCAATTCGTCTACTAATTGGTGAACTTTGGTGGAAAATTCGCCTTGTAGTGATTTTAAAGCTGAACGTGCTGCCTGCTCCGAACTAGCATCAATCAAATCAGCAATTGCTTCAGCCTGAGTTAAATCAATTTTATCGTTTAAAAAAGCCTGTTCTGAAAACTCTCCTGGTCTGGCTAAACGAACACCTTTAATCTGTAGAATGCGTTTTAAGAGCAGATCCAAAATAACCTGCCCGCCGTGACCTTGCAATTCCAAAACATCTTCTCCGGTAAAGGAGTTGGGTGCTTTGAAAAAGAGGGCAATGCCTTGATCAAGTACAGAACCGTCAATGTCTTTAAAAGGAAGATAGTTAGCAAAGCGAGGTTTTAATGTTTTTCCCAACACCTCTTTGGCAACTTGTTCAGAAAGTGGGCCGGAAACCCGCAAAATGCCTACTCCTCCTCGACCAGGAGGGGTTGCTTGAGCGACAATCGTTTCTTTTTCTATCATATTTTTCTCTTGTTTCTATATAAATTTAAGGCATCTTAATTAAGATGCCTTTCTGTTATTTTGGAAATTTATTTATGACGAGAGTGTAATCCTTTTTTCTCTAAGCCCCGATAAATTAGTTGCTGTTGAATAATGGTAATGATGTTAGACACCAACCAATAAAGCACTAAGCCTGAAGGGAACCATAGGAAGAAGAAAGTGAACATCACAGGCATAAACATCATTACTTTTTGTTGCATTGGATCGGCAACAGGAGTTGGTGACATTTTTTGTAATAAGAACATTGATGCTCCCATTAACAATGGCAAAATGTAATATGGATCTTGTGCTGATAAATCCTGAATCCAACCAAAGAATGGTGCATGTCGTAATTCAACCGCTTCTAAGAATGTCCAATATAGTGCGATAAAAATTGGCATTTGCAGCAAAATTGGTAGACATCCACCAAGAGGATTCACTTTTTCTTCTTTATAAAGTTTCATCATTTCTTGGCTCATACGTTGACGATCATCACCGAAACGTTCACGCATTTCTTGAATTTTCGGTTGTAACATACGCATTTTTGCCATTGAAGTATATTGAGCTTTAGTAAGCGGATAAAGAATGGCTTTTACAACAATAGTAACACCTATAATTGCCAAGCCCCAGTTGTGAACAAGGCTTTGAATAAACTGCAATAACCAGAAGAGTGGTTTTGCAATAAACCAAGCCCAACCATAGTCAACAGTTAAATCCAAGTGTGGAGCGACGGTTTCCATTTCATTTTGTAATTTTGGCCCAACCCAAAGTTGGCTGGTAATAGTATCAGTGGCTCCGTTGGCAATGGATGTGATTGGACCGCGATAACCGATGTAAGCGAAATCACCTTGTGTTGAAGTATATAGTTGATTATCGGCATCTTGATTTGGAATCCACGCGGATACGAAATAGTGCTGAAGAATTGCAGCCCAACCTTGTTTAGTTTTAATTGCAAGATTGTCTTTTTGCATATCTTCAAAAGAGTATTTTTTGTAATTGGTTTCTGATGAAGAGTATGCACCACCGGTATAAGTCGGCATTGCAATGTTTCCAGAACTTTCTACTAAAGTATGTTTAAGCTGACCATATGGTTGGACTTGAATAGTTGAACCACTGTTATTGGTTACTTCAAAATTCACTTTTACATCATAACTGTTTCGGTTTAATGTAAAAATTTTGCGGTAGGTAACACCATCTTTGGTAAATGTAAACGGAATGCTAAGTTCATTTTGACCTTCTGCTAAAGTGAAATTATCGCCGTCTACTTGATAATCAGCACGCCCAGCAACAGTATCGCTACCATTGGCACCAATTAGCCCACTTTGAGCAATATAAACGTGTTTTGCTGTATTTTCCAGCAAAGCAAAAGGGGTTTCAGAGTGTAATTCAGCACCATATTTTAATAATTGGGCTTCGACAATATCACCGCCTAAGGTATCAATTTTTAAACGCAAGACATCACTTTGTAAGGTGATGATTTTACCTTGCTGTTGATTGTTATCAATGGTGGTGTTGGCTGCTGTACTGACCGTGGTCGGCACTTCACTCTTATCAACTTGAGTTTGGGTTGCAGTCTGCGCCGGTTGAGGATTGTTGTCTATTTCCCATTGTTGGTAAATCAAAAATGAGATAAAGAGCAAAGCAATTACGAGTAAACTACGTCTTGAATCCATTATTTTTTTCTCTGTGGTTTATGATTATCAATATGTGGCGGTACAGGATCATAGCCTGATGAACCAAAAGGATGACATTTTAATATACGCTTCAGTGTAAGCCAACCCCCTTTTATCACTCCGTGTGTTTGAATTGCTTCAATCCCATACTGAGAACAAGTCGGGGTGAAGCGACAACGCGGACCAATCAATGGGCTGATTGCAAGCTGATAAAAGCGGATTATGCCGATGAAGATTTTTTTGAAAAGCGTAGATGTCGTTGCCATAATTTATCTAACATTTTGAATAACAACGCATTATCTATATCACCAATGCCTTTTCTTGCAATGATAATGAAATCATAATCGGGTAATAAATGTTGTTGTAAACGGAAACTTTCACGACAAATTCGTTTAATACGATTGCGTTGATTGGCACGTTTTACATATTTTTTGGCAACAGTTAAACCTAATCGAGGATGCTGTAAAGTATTGGGACGAGCGATAATGGAAATTTCAGGCAAAGAAGCTCTGAAAGGTTGTTGGAAAACAAAATTAAATTGAGAGGGAGTTAACAAACGTAACTCCCGTGAAAAACCTAGCTTAGACACTCGATAATCAGATTATGCACTTAAACGCGCACGACCTTTAGCGCGACGACGAGCTAAAACTTGGCGACCTTTTTTAGTTGCCATACGAGCACGGAAACCGTGGGTGCGGCTACGTTTTAATACAGAAGGTTGGAAAGTACGTTTCATTTTCTTATCTACCTAATAAATAAAGTTTTAATATCCAAAATGTGAAACTGTTAGCGTGAAGCTGAACAGCACCATTTCATTAAAACAAAAAGTTACAATAAAAAGAGGACGCAATTCTAATCATAATTTTGCTGTTCGTCAAATATTAAAGGTAAAAAAGCAGTTTTTCATTTGCCTCAACGGGTAATTCTATGATTAGAGATTTGAATGACATTAGAAATAAAACTAAAAATTGATCTTTAGTGAAGATCTTAACTTGAGTTTATTGTATGATACACATCGATTTTAAATGAATTCATACAGAATAGATAACCATCAATAGACCAGACCTATGGAACAGCATAGATTTTCTTCTTTATGGCAAAGTTGCCTATTACAATTGCAAGATAAGACTTCCGAGATAGATTTTAGTACTTGGTTACGTCCACTACAGGCGGATATTTCAGATACTACAATGATTTTATATGCTCCGAATCGATTTGTTCGTGATTGGGTTCAGGATAAATATGTATCTCAAATAGAGGAAATTGTTCGTTTTTTAACGGAAAATCCGCAATTTGTTGTGCGTGTTCGAGAGGGAACGCGTCCGGTCAGGGAAGCGACTCAGGTAGCAGAAGAGATGTCTATTACTGTTACTGAAACGAATACGGAGCAAATACAGCCAACGCATAAATTTAAAACCAACCTTAATCCTAAATATGAATTTCATAATTTTGTGCAAGGTAAATCTAATCAACTGGCAAGAGTAGTTGCGCAAAAAGTTGCAGAGAAGATAGGTGATGAAGGCTATAATCCGCTATTTCTTTATGGTGGAACGGGCTTAGGTAAAACACACTTATTGCACGCTATTGGTAACGGTATTTTGAAGAATAAACCGAATGCAAGAGTGGTTTACATTCATTCTGAACGTTTTGTTCAAGAATTAGTAAAAGCATTAAAGTCGGAAACTATTGAAAAATTTAAGAAGTTTTATCGTTCTTTAGATGCATTATTGATTGATGATATTCAATTTTTTGCTGGTAAAGAAGGATCACAGGAGGAGTTTTTCCATACTTTCAACAGTCTATTTGAAGGGGGACGACAGATCATTTTGACATCTGATCGTTATCCTAAAGAGATTGATAAAATAGAGGAACGTTTAAAATCTCGTTTCAATTGGGGATTAAGTGTTGCAATCGAACCACCTGAATTAGAAACAAGGGTGGCAATTTTGTTGAAAAAAGCGGAAGAGAGCAATATTGTTTTACCTGAAGAGGTCGCTTTTTTTATTGGTCAGAAATTACGTACTAATGTGCGTGAATTGGAAGGTGCTTTAAATCGTGTCAGTGCCAATGCAAATTTTACTGGTCAGCCCATTACTATTGATTTTGTACGTGAAACGTTGAAAGATATGCTGGCAGTACACGATCGTTCTGTAACATTAGATAATATTCAACGTGTTGTGGCAGAACGTTATCGCATTAAAGTGGCTGATTTAAAATCAAAAAGTAAAGCACGATCAGTAGTTCGTCCTCGCCAAATGGCAATGGCATTGTCAAAAGAGTTAACAAATCATAGTTTGCCTGAAATCGGTCGTGCTTTTGGTGATCGTGATCATACTACTGTATTACACGCTTGTCGGAAAATTGCTGAATTGCGTGATTCAGACAATAATATCAGTGAAGATTATTCAAATCTTATTAGAACGTTATCAACTTAAAGGCGGGCATTATGCAATTTATTGTCGCAAGAGAAAATTTATTAAAACCTTTACAGCAGGTGTGTGGAGTGTTGAATAATCGTCCATCTTTACCTGTGTTAAATAATATTTTAGTTCAGATAGACGGTGATCGTTTAACCTTAACTGGTTCTGATCTTGAGGTTGAGCTTTCCACTTTTGTGCAATTAGTGTCATCCAGTGAAAACGGAACATTTACCATTCCTGCACGTAAATTTTTGGATATTTGTCGTTCCTTAAATGAAGATGCTCAAATTACTGTGAATTACGAAAATGATCGTGTTTTGGTTACGGCTGAACGCAGTAAATTTAACTTGGCAACGTTGCCAGCGGAGAGTTATCCAAATTTAACACAATTAGATTTTGATGTTGAATTAAATATTGAGCAATCTGTATTACGCCGTGTGATGGAAGCCACTCAATTCTCAATGGCAAATCAGGATGCTCGTTATTTTTTAAATGGAATGAAGTTTGAAACTGAAAATAATGTATTAAGAACAGTGGCAACTGATGGACATCGATTAGCAGTTTGTGGTATTCAATTGCAACAGGGAGTTCCTGATTATGCGATTATTGTGCCGCGTAAAGGTGTAATTGAATTGATGCGTTTGCTTGATAGTAATAGTGAGAATGCTTATATCCGAATGGGGCAAAGTAATATCCAAGTACACCTCAATAATGTGATTTTTACCTCAAAATTGATTGACGGACGTTTTCCTGATTATCGCCGTGTCTTGCCGAAAAATGCGGATCGAATTTTGGAAGTGGATTGGAATTCATTAAAACAGGCGTGTGTTCGTGCAGCTATTTTATCTAATGAACGTTTTCGTGGAGTGCGTTTGATTATTGAAGCTAATCAGCTAAAAATTTTAGCGCAGAATCCAGATCAGGAAGAAGCTGAAGAAGTTATTGATGTGAATTATCAAGGCGAACCAATGGAAGTCGGTTTTAATGTTAGCTATATTTTGGATGTGTTGAATGCGTTGAAATGCCAGTCAGTAAGAATGCGTTTAACCGATGCAACTTCAAGTTGCTTAATTGAAGATTGTGAACAGAGTAATGCCGAATATGTGATTATGCCGATGCGTTTATAGTTATGGCTTTATCTCAACTCAATATTCAACATTTTAGAAATATTAAAGCCGTGAATTTAGCCTTAAATTCAGGCTTTAATTTTTTGATTGGGCATAACGGCAGCGGTAAAACCAGCCTGTTGGAAGCTATCTATTTTCTTGGACATGGGCGTTCGTTTAAAAGCTCGGTAGTGAATCGTATTATTCAATACGATCAACCTGAATTTACTCTATTTGCTAAAGTAGAACAACAGCAACAAGCGTGGACATTGGGTTTACAGAAAACACGGCAAGGTGAAAATATTATTCGGATTAATGGTAAAGATGGTCATAAGATTTCCGAACTTGCCCATTTATTACCAATGCAGCTTATTACACCGGAAGGGTTAACGTTGATTAATGGTGGGCCGAGTTATCGACGTGCTTTTCTTGATTGGGGCTTATTTCATCTTGAACCTCAATTTCATTATCAATGGTCAGCGATGAATCGTTTGTTAAAGCAACGTAATGCAGCATTGCAACAAACGGAAGATTATGCATTGTTAAAAATTTGGGATCAGTCATTATGTCAACTAGCACAACAAATTAGTGACTGGCGACAACATTATGCGGACGAACTGAAGAAGGAAATTACACAGACTTGTCGATTATTTTTGCCAGAAGTGGAAATAGATGTTCACTTTTATCAAGGTTGGAATAAAGAGAGCGACTATGCTGATATTTTAATTGAAAATTTTCAACGCGATAGAAGCCTCGGTTATACGATGTCCGGTCCACAACGTGCTGATTTTAAATTTAAGGCGAATGGAATGCCGGCAGAAGATATCCTTTCAAGAGGACAATTAAAATTGTTAATGTGTGCGTTGCGATTAGCACAGGGAGAGCATTTAATGCGGAAGCAGCAACGACACTGTATTTTTTTAATTGATGATTTTGCTTCGGAACTTGATCCGAATAAACGGGCTTTATTGGCACAACGCTTAAAAGAGAGCCATTCTCAGGTGATTATTACAGCTATTACTGTAGAACAATTACAGCAACCTTATTGGCAGGAAGGGAGTAGATTTCAATTATTGAATGGGGAATTATCGCCTTTAGAATAATTCCCCAAGCGGAATATTAACTGCGCAGCTTTGCTAACAATTGTTTGCACTGTTGATCTAACGGTGCAGCAATAACCATTTGTTCACCACTTTTTGGGTGGGTAAAACGGATACTTGCGGCGTGTAGAAAAAGACGTTGCAATCCGAGCGATGCCAATTGTTGATCAAACTCTTTACTGCCATACTTAGTGTCGAACGCAATTGGATGCCCAGCATATTGCGTATGAACACGAATTTGATGAGTTCTGCCGGTCACCGGTGAGGCTTTTACTAAGGTTGCGATTTTAAAACGTTCTTCAACCTTAAATCTTGTTTCCGAAGGTTTTCCTTGATCACTTACTTTTACTATCCGCTCACCACTGGATAATTCATTTTTTAATAAAGGTGCTTTGACAACTTTACAATGCGATTGCCATTCGCCACGTACTAATGCTAAATAATCTTTTTGTATTGTTTTTTCACGAAGTTGTTCGTGCAAATTGCGCAAAGCGGAGCGTTTCTTAGCGACTAATAAAATACCAGAAGTATCCCGATCTAAACGGTGTACTAACTCTAAAAATTTGGCTTGAGGACGCAAAGCACGAAGTGCTTCAATAACACCGAAACTTAGACCGCTACCACCGTGTACAGCAATACCCGAAGGTTTATTGATAATTAATAGTTGATCATCTTCAAATAAAATTTGTTGTTCCAGCGTATTTACCTTATTTAATTTTGTTGAAATCGGTGCATTATTACTCTTTTCACTAATGCGTACTGGAGGAATACGGATAATATCTCCAACTTGCAATTTATATTCAGGCTTAATTCTACCTTTATTAACACGCACCTCGCCTTTGCGAATAATACGATAAATTAAGCTTTTTGGTACGCCTTTTAATTTGGTAAGCAGATAATTATCAATGCGTTGCAGCTCTTCCCCCGCTTCAATGGTAATAAGTTGTACAGAGGCATTAACCACTTTGTCTTCGGATTTATTCATAAGTACTCTAATCTTAAAATTTGTGCGTATCATATCATTAAGCGTTTTAAGTTGCGAAAATATTCTGTTGAGCTGTAGTTAATTGCACTATCTTTAGCTTTCCAAAAGTCAGAGAAAATGGAATAATAGAGAGCATTTTTGTAAATCAGATGCTACTGAATTTTTGTAGTTGTATTTGCAAAGAGTTGTCGAATAAAACAGATTTTTTGGTGCTGCGGTAGGCGTAAGACGCCAATATTGTTGATGTTATACAGAACACGATTCAATAAATTCAACAGAAGTCAGTCGGTAAGTGATATAGACCAATGATTGCCGGTTGGTATTCTATGCAAATAATGAGAGTCGAGAGATTGGCATAACCTGCAACGACAGAATAAAGTGTTGGTATAACATCGTATTGATAAAGCTATAACAAGAATAGAGAAATAACGATGAAAAGAATGTTAATTAACGCCACGCAAAAAGAAGAGTTGCGTGTCGCTTTAGTTGATGGTCAGCGACTGTTTGACCTAGATATTGAATCACCTGGACACGAACAAAAGAAAGCTAATATCTATAAGGGGAGAATTACTCGTGTTGAACCTAGTTTAGAAGCTGCATTTGTTGATTATGGTGCAGAAAGGCACGGTTTCCTTCCTCTCAAAGAAATTGCTCGAGAATATTTTCCGGAAGGTTATGTTTATCAAGGAAGACCGAATATTCGTGATATTTTGCAGGAAGGGCAGGAAGTTATTGTTCAAGTCAGTAAAGAAGAGCGAGGAAATAAAGGCGCAGCTTTAACGACTTTTGTATCTTTGGCGGGTAGTTATTTGGTGATTATGCCGAATAATCCACGAGCCGGTGGTATTTCTCGTCGTATTGAAGGTGATGAGCGTTTAGAACTTAAAGAATCACTGAGTTCTTTAGAAGTACCGGAAGGTGTCGGGCTTATCGTCCGTACTGCTGGAGTGGGGCGTTCTCCAGAAGAGTTGCAATGGGATTTGCACGTGCTGCTTCATCATTGGGAAGCCATTAAACAGGCTTCGGAATCTCGTCCTGCACCGTTCTTGATCCATCAGGAAAGTGATGTCATTGTGCGTGCGATTCGTGATTACTTGCGTCGTGATATTGGTGAAATTTTAATTGATAGCCGTAAGGTTTTCGATAAAGTTAAAGAACATATTAAATTGGTTCGTCCTGATTTTATTAATCGTGTCAAACTTTATCAGGGTGAAGTGCCTTTATTTAGTCATTTCCAGATTGAGTCTCAAATTGAATCAGCATTCCAACGAGAAGTACAATTGCCTTCAGGCGGTTCCATTGTTATTGATGTAACAGAGGCATTGACAGCAATTGATATTAATTCTGCCCGTTCTACTCGAGGTGGAGATATTGAAGAAACAGCATTGAATACAAACTTGGAAGCAGCCGATGAGATCGCACGTCAGTTGCGTTTGCGTGATTTAGGTGGCTTAATTGTTATTGACTTCATTGATATGACACCGGCTCGTCATCAACGTGAAGTGGAAAATAGAATGCGTGAGGCAGTGCGCCAAGATCGTGCCAGAATCCAAATTAGCCGTATTTCTCGTTTTGGATTATTGGAAATGTCTCGTCAGCGTTTAAGCCCTTCGCTTAATGAATCGACACATCATATTTGTCCTCGTTGTCAGGGTACAGGTAAAGTGCGTGATAATGAATCATTGTCACTTTCCATTTTGCGTTTGTTGGAAGAGGAAGCGTTAAAAGAACATACTAAACAGGTGCATACAATTGTACCGGTAAAAATTGCAACTTATTTGTTAAACGAAAAACGTAAAGCAATTACTGATATCGAAAAACGCCACAATGTTCAAATTGTTGTAGTGCCTCACGAACAAATGGAAACCCCTCATTTCTCGGTGTTCCGCTTGCGTGATGGGGAAGATAATCACACTTTAAGTTATAACTTGGCGAAACTTCACGATATTCAAGAAGATGCAGATAGTGAAGAATCATTGCTCAATCGTACAATTGATCTTTCCAATAGTACGACAGCTAATCCGGCAGCTGAAGTGGCTGCGGTGGAGATTACTATTTCTGAGCCGGCACCATTAGTGAAAAAAGAAGAAATTAAAGATTCTTTATTAGCACGCATATGGAAAAAATTAAAAGCGTTTTTTGCTGATAATACGCAAGAGGAAAAAGAGAAACAGAATCGAAGCCGTACTGGTAATAAACGCCATCGTCGTAGTGATAAAGAGAATAATCGTCAGAAAGACAGACGTAATGAAGAGCGTCGAGCAAAAGATTCTGCTAATGTTGCAAATAAAGAAGATCTTAAGCGCACAAAACGGGCTAACCGCAAGGTGGCGGAAGATCTGAATGAATCTGTTTCTGTCACGAAGAAAGTGGATGAAGCAAAGGAAAGCAGTAAAGAACAGCAGGTAGCTTCGCGTCGTCAACGCCGTGATTTACGTAAGAAAGTTCGTTTATCTGAAAATAATCTGCAGCTTAATGCTAATAGAGAAGGAAATAGTGTTGAAAAAACGGTTGAATCGGAGGATGTTTCTCAAGTTTCTATTGAAAAAATGGAAATAAACAATGTCACTGAGGTTGTTAAGGAAAATAGTGGCGTAACAACAGTTATACAAGAAAAAAATGAGCAGATACAAGATGATAAGCAAAAAATACAATCTCAGCTTTTAGAAGAAAAGAGTGAAACGGTAGCGGAAAATGCCCATACAGAGGATGCGGAAGAGAATGAAATCTGTCATCGTGAAAATAATCGTACCCGTCGTTTACCGCGTCATTTACGAATGAACAGTCGCAGACGTCGTCATTATCAAGAAACTGTTTCCCCAATGCCATTGTTTATGGCGGTAGCCTCACCGGAATTAGCAAGTGGAAAAATTCATTTACCATTTGTGAACCGCATAGAAAAAGAGAAAAATAATAACTTTGTTTCTGTTGATGAAATGCTTGAACAGCAAAAACAACATAAAAATGACACTTTAGTACCAGTAATTTCAGCAGTGGAGAGTAGAGAAAGCAACCCTCGTCCGTTGGAAGCTGTGTTGACAATGGAAGCGAACGGTAAGGAAGCAAAATCAAAACCAAACAGCAGCATTAATCAAGCGATGCAAGCCGAACAAGCAGCAGTTCGATATGGGGCAATGGAGCAATCATCTGCTGTTTCAGAGGAGAAAAAAGAAGATAAGATAAAGCCTTATTTGTCTGATTATCGATTTGATGGTCGTTTGGGTACATTTTCAGCGGTACATCATATTAAGGCAGAGATGACATTAGCGCAGGCTGATGAGTTGCCAATGATGCTATTAAATATTGTTGAATGGAAAGGTTCACGTTATAGCTTTAGAGGTCGTGGCGCAGCAGGCTATCATACTGCTATTGATCACGCTACTGTGGAGCCGACACAAGCAAAAGCTGAATAGATAATCAGAAAAATCATAGAGCCATACAAGTTTGTGATCTGATCCCGAAAAGTTGGAC